>JAZRUB010000192.1:0-15015 GCA_045652305.1 Eubacteriales bacterium | reverse complement strand
GGCGTCAACGTCTTTTTTGCGTTCTTCTCCGATTCGTCCGCGTTCAAGCACAATCGGCTTGAATCCCGCACGTGCAAGACAAAGCGAAACAAATATTCCTGCAGGACCAAAACCCGCTATAACAGGGCGTTTTTCGGGAGTGCGGTTAGGGGTGGGGAAGACGTATTCTTC
Source organism: Eubacteriales bacterium (assembly GCA_045652305.1). GTDB lineage: Bacteria > Bacillota > Clostridia > Oscillospirales > CAG-382 > Coliplasma. The sequence continues at coordinate 14,844 of JAZRUB010000192.1, read as the reverse complement.
CTCGCGCGGAATGATATTTCCGCCGCAACGAAGTGCGATTTTTTCTTCGTCAAAGCCGTTTGTAAACAAATCAATGGTATAAACGAACTTCGCTTTGTTTCGCCGTGCGTCAAGCGATTTTTTTCTTATCTCGAAATCAAAAGAGCCAATGTTTAGCCCGATGATTTCTGAAATTTTACTTTCTATCGAAAGAGCGTCCTCACGCGGAGAACGCTCAAGCGTAAATCTTATCATAATTACGTTATATTATTTGAAATTCTTATCAAGCCATGCCTTGTAATCGTTGTAAAGTGCAACAGAATCAGGATGTCCGCAATAAGCGATGGTTCCGGGCTTGTTGAACATACCTTGGTACTGATAAATAAGAATTTCGTCAACGTAAGGCGAAATGCTTTCTATCTGACGTTCAATACGCTTCATGTTTGCGGCATAAAGTGCGCTCTTGTAAACGTCGCCCTCGAATTCAAACACTTCCATGTCTGCCCAAAGTGCGCTTCTGCCTGCTTTGTCGTGCGCTTTGCGAAGTTCTGCAAAATATGCACCGGTTTGTTCGGGAACGGATTTACGTACGCCAACTTCGTCCTGATATGCGATAATGTCGCAGTCAAGACGTTCGACTTGACCGATGAAATTGTCGTCTGCGATAACGTTTTTCGTTCCGTAGGGAGCGATAAGCATCTTCTTAGTAGGGTCGATGCTTCTTGCGAACGCTCTGTATTCGTTAACGTACTTTATGAATTCTTCGGTGTAGTAGGGAACCATGCCCAACTCGTCGGGGAGATACCAACCGTAAAATGCTTCGCTCTTTCCGTAAAGCGCATAAAGCTCTTCCATTGCTTGGAAAGCGCGTTTTTGCACTTCGGGATTAACCATGTTGTCGCGAGTTTGGGTCCAAGTGCCGTAGAAACCGCAAGACATAAAGACCTTCATTCCGTTACGCTCTGCGGCACGCATAAGTGCACCGATGGGGTCTTTCGAAGTCATATTTGCAAAAGGATAAATATCGGTTTTAAAATAACTTTCGCTAAATTCGGGATAAACGATAGAGGAACACATCATAACGATGTATTTCATGCCGAGAGAAGCCATTTCGTCAATTTTCGCTTCCCATTGTTCGTCGGAGAACCAACGGCAGATATTGTTCCAATATTTTCCCTCTGCTCTGTTGTGATGATGGAATTCAAACCAGGTACCTGTAATAGGTTTAAGCATAATTGCATTTCCTTCCTAACATTCAATGTTTCTATGATTTGAGGATAACATTTCGGGAACGATTTTTCAATAGTTTTTCGAAAAAACACTAAGAAAACAAATTTATATAATACCTTTTAACGATAAAACGAACAAAACGCAAGTGATTATAACTAAGCAAGCAACGATGAGCATGCCGAGAGGAACTTTTTTCTTTACGGAACTTTCGGATTGTGCAACGTACCCTGTCTTTCTCAACGCGGAGATTACGGGGCGGTAGAGCAAAAATGTAAATCCTGCGTTAAGACCTGCTTTAAGTAGGTTAAACGGCAAAAATGCAGGAATCAGCAATTCCACAACTGCCTGACGCGGATAGCCCATATATATTGGGGTTACGAGATAGTTCCAAAGCAACATTACCGAAGTCATCGTCAAAGCCCCTGCAAAAAGACCTATCACCGCTCCCCAAAGAGTGCGTTTTTTCTTGTAAATAATCGAAGCGGTACAAGCAAAAGAACAGGTGGATATAATGTTCATTGCCAATCCGATGAATCCCGTTTCGCTGACAGTGACCATTTCGATAAGCGAAACGATTACCGATACCGTACATGACATCATCGGTCCCCATATTAAACCGCCGAGCGTGATGATTACGTCTTTGGGGTCGTATTTTAAAAACAGCACGACCGGCACTCGTCCCACAACCATAGCTATGTAGGCGAGTGCGCAAAGCATTGCCGTCATTGTGAGTTTTTTGATATTGATTTTGCTTGACTGCATAAAAATAACCTCCGAAAATAATCTTCGGAGGCGCAAAAATGCGGAATAACGGCATGAATACCGAATTTGCATCTTCTTTCATCCAGACTTTACTGTTGGTTTCGGACTTGCACCGAATCATGCGTTCAACCTTTTCTCACATTAAAAACGCTCGCGGACTTTACCGCCAGTCGGGAATTTCACCCTGCCCCGAAGATATGCTTAAGATATATTAAAGATATGTCACAAATATATTATATGCAATAATTCGTTTGTGTCAATGGTTGATTTTATCAAATGATTGTGATATACTATGTGTTATCATAACAATTTTTTCTAAATTTGATATCTAAGGATTGTTTGTATGAAAATTATTATTGTCGGATGCGGAAAAATAGGCACTGCAATACTCGAAAATCTTGTCGGCGAAGGAAACGACGTCGTAGCAATAGACGACTCGCCCTCGGTTATAGAAGAAATAGGCAATGTTTACGACGTTATGTGCGTATGCGGTAACGGCGCGGATACCGAAACTCTGCAAGAAGCAGGTGTTTCTAAAGCCGACCTTTTTGTAGCTGTTACAAATTCCGACGAGCTTAATATGCTTGCGTGTTTTGTTGCCGAAAAAATGGGCGCAAAGCATACGATTGCACGTATTCGAAAACCCGAATATAATGACCAAAGCCTCGATTTCATGAGTAAGCAGTTAAACCTTACCGTTTCGGTAAATCCCGAATGGATGGCGGCAAAGGAATTGTTTAATATACTCAAATTACCTGCGGCTGTAAATATAGAAAACTTTTCGGGCGGTAATCTCGACATGGTTGAGATTCGCTTGAAACCGAATTCCATTCTCGACGGATTGACTCTTATTGAACTCCGCCGTCAGTACAAGGCGCAATATCTTGTTTGCGCGGTTCAACGCGGTGACGAAGTATATGTCCCCGACGGTAATTTTGTGCTTAAAAGCGGTGACAAAATCGGCATATCCGCATCGAGCGCGGAAATACAAAAACTTCTTAAAATGCTATCTCTTGTTCAAAAATCCGCAAAGAGCGTAATGATACTCGGTGCGAGCAGAATATCCTACTACCTTGCAAAACGCCTTATAAACAGCGGAAACAAGGTTGTTATAATCGATAAAGACGAACGTGTTTGCAAGGCGTTTGCCGACGAGCTTCCCGATGCCGTTGTTATATGCGGAGACGGTACCGAGCAGGAATTGTTGCTCGAGGAGGGTTTAGGTTCGACCGATGCGTTTGTTGCACTTACGGGCACTGACGAACTTAATATTCTTATTTCGATTTTCGCATCCTCTCAAAACGTTCCCAAGGTTATCACCAAGGTGAACCGTAACGAACTTGCTTCAATGGCGGACAAACTTGGTCTTGACTGTATAATTTCTCCGAAAAATATCGTGTCTAACGTGCTTGCGCGTTATGCAAGAGCGATTAAGAATTCGCAGGGCGCAAACAGTATTGAAACGCTCTATAAATTAATGGGCGGAAGTGTCGAGGCGATTGAATTTAACGTAAGCAAGGATTTCAAAGGATTAAGGATACCTCTTAAGGATTTGCCTTTGAAACGGAATATACTTATTGCTGGTATAATTCGAGGCAGAAAAGCAATTATCCCCGGCGGTAACGATGAAATTTTACCGGGTGACAGAGTGGTAGTAATCGTATCAGGTCAGCAGTTTATCGACCTTGACGATATTCTTCAATAAAAAAGGCGGTCTGACAAATGAACCGAAAAATGGTGTTTTACATGTTCGGCCGTATCGGGCAGATAATTGCGTTATTGTTGCTGTTGCCCGCGGTAGTCGCCCTTATATACGGCGAATACCCTCAATTATGGTCGTTCCTTGCCGTTGCCGCGATGGCTTTTGTTTTTGGGACTTTGATTTCCCGAATATCACAAACGGCAAATAAGGTTATATATGCAAAAGAAGGTTTTGCAATCGTTTCTTTGGCATGGATATGTATGTCTGCCGTCGGAGCACTTCCGTTCGTTTTAAGTGGCGATATACCGTCGTATGTCGATGCACTTTTCGAAACGGTAAGCGGTTTTACAACAACGGGCGCATCAATCTTGAGTGATGTCGAAGCGATGAGTTACAGTATGCTCTTTTGGCGCAGTTTTGCCCATTGGGTAGGCGGTATGGGCGTGCTAGTGTTTGTTATGGCGATTGTTTCGAACATGACCGACCGTTCTATTCACATCATGCGTGCCGAAATGCCCGGCCCCGTTGTCGGTAAACTAGTGCCCCGCGGACGAGATACGGCAAAAATACTGTATCTTATCTATATCGTTATGACGGCTGTACAGATAATCCTGCTATATCTTGGAGACATGGATTTGTTCGAGAGTATAGTGCACACTTTCGGTACTGCAGGTACGGGAGGATTTGGAATAAAATCCGACAGTTTGGGAGGATACAGTAATTATTCACAAATCGTTATAGGCGTATTTATGCTGTTGTTCGGTGTAAATTTCAATTTATATTTTCTTATTATAATAGGCAGAGCAAAAACTGTATTGAAAAGTACTGAACTTTGGGCATATTTAGGTGTTTTCGCTGCTGCTGTCGGTGTGATAACCATAAATATATTTTCATTATACGGAACATTTAGTGAATCGTTGAAAAATGCGTTTTTCCAAACCTCATCCATAATGACGACTACGGGATTTTCGACCGTTGATTTTAACCTCTGGCCCTCGCTGTCAAAAGGGGTATTACTGCTGTTAATGTGTTTTGGAAGCTGCGCAGGCTCGACCGCAGGTGGTTTGAAAATATCGCGTGTGGTTATTATGTTCAAAATGATACTCGGCGAGATAAGACGTATGTTGCATCCTCGTGCCGTGACCTCGGTTAAATTCGAAGGCAAGGCGGTTGATAAACAAACTCTAAGCAGTGTAACCATATATTTTGTCGCGTATATACTGTGCATGGTTTGTACCTTCTTACTTATATCTTTCGAACCGTTTGGTTTTGAAAGCAATGTTTCTGCAGTAATTGCTACTTTCAATAACATTGGTCCCGGTTTAGGTGCGGTTGGTCCCATGGGTGGGTTTGGCGGATATTCCGATTTTTCAAAAATAGTTTTCTCGTTTGCAATGTTGCTCGGACGACTCGAAATTTTCCCGCTTGTGATTGCGCTTTCTCCTGCAACGTGGAAGAAGAGCAGATAATTGTTAAATATATAACAAAACTGTCGCAGAAGTTTCTGCGACAGTTTTAATTTTGTTATTTACTTTATTAGTTTACGCCGTAACTTTCAAGACAGTTGTCGATAGCGTTTTGGATTACGGATGCATTCTTTTCATATTCCGAAACAACAGAAGTGCTGTTGTTGGTCATAAGAGTGGTAAGCATGGAGCTGACACCGCCGAAGTCGTAGATAACACCGAGGTCATATACAACGTTATCGAAGATAAGGTCGAGCATTTCTACCGATTCATCATCGCGGAGGTCACGGTATTTAAGAGTGGTATCGTAGTAAGCAGGGGTGATATACTTCATACCGCCGAACGCCATTGCTTCAATCATGAAAGCGGAGAATTCGGCTTCTTCTCTTGTAAGCGAAACGGGAATAACTACACCGTATGCCATTCTTGCGGAACAGTGAGTGTAATAGTTGTCTTGGTCTTCGGTTAAGAGAGGAAGAGGAACTATACCAAATTCGTCGGCATCGTCGTACTGACGAAGCTTCTTAATAGCCGAGAATGCGCTCATTCTGAATAACGCACGGTTTTGACCGAATACGTCAAGAGAGACAACCCACATTTGATTGGGGTCGGAATAGGTATTACAGTGGTATACCCAGTCATCTTTAAGTTGGAGATTTTCGAGAATTCTCTGAATAGCGGTGGTGGAAGCAGCGTCGTTTACCGCAACTATGGGAAGGTCGTCGCTGTCCTTTGTAATATAGCTTCTGCCGCCTGCGATAAAGAATCTCGAAACGTCAGCATAGGAAGAGGAAAGACCCCAAGTATCGGTATGGGACATTCCGGGGTTACCGTCGGTATCAGCGGTAACTTCGCGGCTCATTTCAACCATTTTGTCGAACGTCCACTGTTTGTCCTTAACCATTTGGTAAAGGTCGGTATCGGGGAAGTTCTTTTTGAGCATTTCCTTGTTAAAGGTGATAGCATCGGAAACGATTTTAGGCATTATCGAAATATCACCGGTGTTGAAGAAAAGCTTGCCGCCGATAGAAAGCGATTCGGTAGCGTATTTATCCCACCAAGGTTGGTCGAAGTGGAGATAATCGGAAAATTCGTTAAGGTCGTACAAAAAGTCGTCCTGTGCGAGAGTTGCAGCAAGCGCCATAAAGGGAAGAGCTGCGTCATACTGCTTAAGGCTCGATTCAACGTCTGTTTTGAGTGCTTCAGCAACGTCAATAACAGGTTCACCTACGATGGTAACGCCGTATTTATTGAAAATTTCGTTGTTACGTTTGATAACGGCGTCGTTAAGCGAAGCGTCGGTAGTAGAGTAGAGGTTAGGTTCTACGTCTTCGCAGAAATAGGTTGCCTGATGTTCGTTGGAGTAAATAGCAACGTGGAATTCCTTGAATTCGTCGCCTGTCCATCTGAATTCGGGCATATCAACGTAATCTTCAAGGTTTTCGCCCTTGTTTGTGTTGTCTTCAGAAGCCGTATTGCTGCTGTTGTTATCGTCGGACGAGCCACAGGAAGCGAGCATTGCCATCGAAACAAGCATCAGTATACAAAGCAACATAGAAATGATTCTCTTTGTTTGCATTTGCGGTTTCTCCTTTTTATTAATAATTATAAATATTTTATCATACAAACCCATTCTTGTCAAGAATAGATTGTATGCAAAAAGAAAACAGGTCGCGAAGAATTAATCGCAACCTGCTTGAATTTTTATCGGTTTATTTTACCATAACTCTGACAATACCGGGGATAGCCGAAATGTCTGCAACTACCGCTTCGGTAATATTGTCATTGGTGTCGAATATCGAAACTGCGTTGTTGCCCTTTGCCTGAGAAAGCAAAGATTCGATATTTACGTTATCGCTTGCCAAAACGCCCGAAATTTGGGTAATTGTGTTGGGGATATTTTCGTGGAGAACTACAACACGGTTGCTCTCGGTACGAGGAAGCTGAATTTCGGGATAGTTTACGCTGTTGCGGATGTTGCCGTTTTCGATATAATCGATAAGCTGTTCAGCTGCCATAACAGCACAGTTGTCCTCGGATTCGGGAGTGGATGCGCCAAGGTGGGGGATGCACACAACGTGAGGAACACCCAAAAGTTCATCGCAGGGGAAGTCGGTTACGTAAGAAGCAACCTTTCCGCTTTCAAGTGCTTCGATAAGGTCGGGAATATTCGCAAGGTCACCGCGCGAGAGGTTGATAATGCGAACGCCGTCTTTCATCTTTGCGATGTTTTCTTTGTTTATAATTCCCTTTGTCGAAGGAAGGGAAGGAATGTGATAGCTGATATAATCGGATTCGGCATAAATTGCATCGTAATCGTCTGCTTTGCGAACCGCACGGGAGATAGACCAAGCGTTCTTAACGGTAATGTAAGGGTCGCAACCTACAACGTTCATGCTGAGAGCAGTTGCGGTGTTTGCAACCATACCGCCGATAGCGCCAAGACCGATAACACCCAAGGTTTTGCCCTTGATTTCGGGACCTACGAACTTGCTTTTGCCCTTTTCGACCTGTTTGCCAACCTCGGGAGTGCCCTTGAGCGAGAGTGCCCAGTTGATACCACCGACGATATCGCGCGAAGCGAGAAGAAGTGCGGCAATCGCAAGCTCTTTAACACCGTTAGCGTTTGCACCGGGGGTGTTGAAAACTACGATACCGTTTTCGCTGCAACGGTCGATGGGAATGTTATTTACACCTGCGCCTGCACGTGCGATAGCAAGAAGTTCGGGTCCGAAAGGTTCTTCGTGCAATGCCGCGCTACGAACGAGAACACCTTGAGGATTTTCGGCATTTTCCGAAACGTTGTATTTATTGCTGTCAAATACGTCAAGACCGATTTGACTGATTTTGTTATAAAGTTTGATATTAGTCATTATGCGTTCTCCTTTTCGTAGTTACGCATGAATTCTACGAGCTTTTCAACACCTTCAACAGGCATTGCGTTGTAGATAGATGCGCGCATACCGCCGACAGAACGGTGTCCCTTGAGGTTTACGAAACCTGCTTTGGATGCGGCAGAGCAGAAATCCTTGTCCTTGTCAGCATCACCGGTAACGAAGCAAACGTTCATAAGTGAACGAACTTCTTTATCAGCAGTTGCCTTGAAGAGCTTGGAGGTTTCGAGATAATCGTAAAGAAGGTTTGCCTTCATGACGTTAATCTTTTCGCGTTCTTCAAGTCCGCCGGTTTCCAAAAGCCACTTGAACACAAGACCTGCAACGTAGATAGAATAGCAAGGAGGAGTGTTGTACATAGAACCGTTGTCTGCTTGAACCTTGTAGTCGAGCATTACGGGAGTGCCCTCGCGTGCGTTGCCCAAAAGGTCTTCGCGTACGATAACAACGGTAAGACCCGAAGGACCCATGTTCTTCTGTGCGCCTGCATAGGTAAGACCGAACTTGGAAACGTCAATAGGACGGGAAAGAATGCCCGAGGACATGTCCGCTACCAAAGGAATATCGCCTGTTTCGGGAATATAATTATAGCAAGTGCCGAAAATGGTGTTGTTGTAGCAGATGTGAACGTAGTCTGCATCGGGAGAGAATTTATCAACAACAGGAACGTAAGCAAAGTTTCTGTCCTTGGAAGAAGCGATTATATTAACTTCACCGAACTTAGCAGCTTCTTCAGCAGCCTTTTTCGAGAACATACCCGAAACTATGTAATCAGCCTTGCGGTTCTTGTTCATAAGGTTAAGGGGAACAGCCGCGAATTGTTGAGTAGCACCGCCCTGAAGGAAAAGAACCTTGTAATTATCGGGAATATTCATCAATTTGCGAAGATCGCTTTCGGCAGCATCGATAATAGCCTGATAAACGGGAGAACGGTGGCTCATTTCCATAACGGACATGCCGCTTTCGTTGTAGTTCATCATTTCGGAAGCCGCTTTTTCAAGCACCGATTCAGGCAACATGGAAGGACCTGCAGAAAAATTGTAAATACGTTGCATATACTTAATCTCCTTAAAAATAAAAAGAAAGATAGATTTTACATTAAAAACTATTGTACCGCATTACTCCGATAAAGTCAATAGGTTTTCTCAAGTTTGAACATAATTTGCTTTTAATATTGACATGTTTTCGATTATTTGTTAAAATGAACCAAAACAATGGAATGAATATTGTGTTTTAATAATTATGGAGATGAAAACGACTGCCATGAACAAAAAATTAGGATTTGGTATAATCGGATGCGGTATAATTTCCGATTTTCACGCTAACGCTCTCCACGAATGTGCAGGAGATGCAGAACTTATCGGTGTGTGCGACGTTGTTTATGACGCAGCAGAAAAATTTGCTCACCGTCACGAAACAAGTGTGTTTAAGAACGAAGCTGAACTTCTTGCGTGTAAGGATATTGACGTTGTTTGTATCTGTACTCCGAGTGGTTACCACCATTCTTCGGTTATCAATGCCGCACGTGCAGGTAAGCACATAATTTGCGAAAAACCCCTTGCCATAAATAAGGAACAGCTCGACGCAGTAGAAGAAGAATGTAAAAAAGCAGGCATAACCGTTTCGGTTATTTCTCAAAACCGTTATGCGAGAAGTATTAAACGTGTAAAACGTGCTATCGAAGAGGGCTTGCTCGGCAAAATCGTTTGTGCCGATATTTACATGAAGTATTACCGTTCGCAGGAGTATTATGACAGCGGTTCTTGGAGAGGTACAAAGAGAATCGACGGCGGTGGTGCGTTGATGAATCAGGGTATCCATGGCGTTGACCTTCTTCTTTATCTCGCAGGCGATATCAAGAGCGTTCATGCGATTTCAAAAACACTTGTACGTAAAATCGAGGTTGAGGACACCTTGTCCGCTATTGTTGAGTATAAAAACGGTGCAACAGGTGTTATTCAGGCAACCACCTCGGTTTATCCCGGCTATCCTCGCAGATTGGATATTAACGGTGAAAACGGTTCTATCGTACTTGACGAAACATCTATCGTTCGTTGGGACATCTGCAACAGCGCAGGACACGACGACGTAATACTTATGCCTTCGTTCACCCACGGTGCGGCAACCCCGACTGCTATTTCCAACGATGGTCACGTTCTTCAAATATCCGATACAATCAAATGTATCCGCGAGGGCAAAGCACCTCTTTCGGGTCTTGCCGACGGTAGACGTGCTGTTGACGTTATCCTTGCGATATATCAATCGGCTGAAGAAGGAAAGACAATTTATCTTTAATGAATCAAAAGACGGTAGGGTTTCCTAACCGTCTTTTTTCTTCCAAACAAAAACCTGCTTTGTTTTTGCAAAGCAGGTTTTTCAATTATGTTATGACTTATTTGACCTTGTAAGTACCAAGCACGATACGTTTAACAAGAACGTAGTCGGTAGCGTCAACGTCGTTGTCGGCATCAATATCTGCAACGACCTTTTGTTGTTCGGAAAGCGTGTAGGTCTTCAAAACCGCACGTTTTACGAGAACGTAGTCAGCCGCGTCAACGTCGCCGTCGTTATCGACGTCACCGAGAGAGCCTTCGATTTCAGGGTCGGAAACATCAGGGTCGGAGGTTTCGGGGTCAGAAGTTTCAGGGTCGGAAACGTCGGGCTCTTGAGGAACGTAATTGAGGTCTGAATAAACTTCGATTTCGTTCAAGAATGTCCAAGTTGTCTGAGTTTCAACAACGAATTTGACGTAACGTGCAGATACGTTATCGATATTCGCGTTCGCCCACGCAGAAGCAGATACGCCCGAGGGGATAGCCACGTTTGTTTCCTCACCGTAGGTTTTGCCGTCTTCGGAGAACGAAACCTTTATGCTCTTGGGTGCGGATATACCCGACGCAGTATCACCGAGCCAGAGATGCAATTTAACCTTATTGATACCGTCGACAACTTCTTCGAGGTCGATGATTATGGTGCCGATACCATTGGGTGCGTTGTTACTTGCAATGGTAGCGTTTTTGTTGTACCAAAGACCGAACCAACCGCCGTTGTAGTCGATTGTGTCGATTGCAACACCGTCGGTGAGGTCTGCGTTGTGCAACGCGGCATCGCCGTTAGCGTTTGTAATTGCTGTGTCACCGCCGACGTAAGATTTATCAAGCGCTACGTTATCGAGGTTTACAGCATCGTTATCGGGAACGTAGTTAAGGTCGGCAAAAATTTGGATTTCGTTTATGAACGTCCAAGTTGTCTGAGTTTCAATCACGAATTTAACGTAACGTGCAGATACGTTATTGATATCCGCGGTTGCCCAAGCAGAAGTTGATGCGCCTGCAGGAACAGCAATATTTTTGACGTTGGTATAATTTTCGCCGTCTTTGGAGAATGAAACCTTTATGCTCTTGGGTGCTGTGATACCCGAAGCGGTGTCGCCGAGCCAGGTGTTGATTTTGACGTTGTTAATGCCGTCGTAAACCTTTTCGAGGTCGATTACGATAGTACCGATACCATTGGGTGCGTTGTTACTTGCGATGGTAGCGGTTTTGTTGTACCAAAGACCGACCCAACCGGCGTTGTAGTCAATTGTGTCGATTGCTTTGCCGTCGGTAAGTTTTGCACTATGCGCGGCAGTAGCACCGCTTGCGTTTGTGATAGCAGTATCACCGCCGGTATAATCTTTACCGAGTGCTATGTTTTGGATGAAAGGCGGTTTTGAATCGGGGTCGTAGTTGGGGTCGGCGTAAACCTGAATTTCATTTAGGAATGTCCAAGTCGCTTGTGTTTCAACTACGAACCTTACGTATTTTGCAGAGATATAGTTGGTATTTATTGTCGCCCAAGCAGGTTCATCACTTGCAGGGATGGTAAATTCACCGATTTCGGTAAAGTTGGTTCCGTCTTCGGAAGTTAAGAGTTTAATGCTCTTTGCAGGAAGAATACCGTTTGCGTTACAGTTCCATACGTGAACTCTTGCACTGGTAATACCGCCTACAACTTCGCCCAAGTTGATGGTGATTGTACCAACGCCGTTGGGAGCAGTTATCTTGTCAGCGGTAGCGTTTTTATTGTAATAAAGCGCGTACCAAGTAGAGTCGAATTTGCCTTCGGGATTTGCCTGACCGTCGGTAAGCTTTGCAGAGTAGGAACCAGCGGGAGAAACCTCACCGCCGGTGTAGCCTTTGTTCAATGCTACGTTGTTGCCGACGATAACGTCAACGGGCTGTGTATAGGTTACAAATTTCTTTCCGGTAGGAGTGGAAGATTCATAGCCGAATATTACTTTTGCAACACCGGCTCTTTTACCTGTGATTTGACCGTTGGCAACGGTTAGGTATTCTTCGCCCTCAATGACACTTATCTTTAAGTTGCTGTAGGGAATAGAGGTTTTCTTTCCGCCGTAGGTGACGGAATAGACGTTTCCGCCCGAATACGACTGACCGATGCTGAGTGCGATTTCTTTACCCTCAAGATACTTCGTCACGTTGGTTACCCATTGCATATCGTCGGTGGTAATGCCGTCGCAACCAGAGAAGAAGCCTGCGTCGTTGTTATTGTAGCTGTAAGTCCAAGGCCAAACCGTCATACCTCTGTCGGTTGCGTAGGTGGCAAACAGGTTGCCTTGAGATACAACAATGCTTCTTGCAGGGTTGATGGTACTGTTAATCGCTTGTGCGGAGGAGAGATAGGTGTAAAGACCTACAAGCGCTTTTTCGGAAGTGGAAGCATCGGTTATGCTCGAAAGAAGATAACCTGTAGACATACCGGGACAGCTTGTCTGCATTTGTGTTAAAAGACTGTAGTTGAAGGAAATGCAGTCGACAAGATATTCCATCTTAAGGTCTTTCAAAACCTGTGCGGTAGCGGTTACGTTTGCGAAAGTGTTACCCTTGTATTCGATAAAGAGTTTGCAGTCCTTGTCTTTGAAGTATTCGCAAACTTCTTTAAGAGTAGGTACTTTTTCGGTAGTAGCCTTGCCGTTGTTGTCGAGGATATAGTAAGATTTGATTTGCGAAAGAGTCATTTCGCCGACGGTGAGAGAACCTGTGTAGGTGGTGGTTCTGGTGATTTCAGGGTCGTGCATGATGACGACGTGACCGTCTTTTGTAATATCAACGTCAAGTTCAAATACGTCAGCACCGTTTTCGTATGCTTTAATGAAGCCCGAAAGTGTATTTTCAGGTGCTTGAGAGGGGTTACCTCTGTGACCTATCATTACGGGGGTACGGGTCATGGAGTTTGCAACGATGTGTTTGTTGACTGCATGTGCAAAATCACTTGCGCTGTTGGTAATAACACCATTTACACCTGCGGTAGCGGCGGTAATCGATTCGGTTACAAATCCGCTTGTGTTCGGAGCACTACTGCAGGAAGCCCAAACAGCAACTGCGTATTCCTGAAGTTCGGAAACGAGTTCTTTGGTGGCATATTTAACGTCGATGACACAGAAAGTAGCGGGAGCCGAACGAACTGCAACGCGAATATCGTGTTCGGTCGCATAAGTGCTGGGGTTAAGGATAAGACCTGTACGCACGATGCTTTTTGTAGAACGCAACGATTTAAGATACGATGCATTGGTTGCGAGAACCGTAACGTCGGTGAAGTCTGTTGCGTTGATTGCGTTTATGACGTTTGTTACGTCGGTCGTGCTGTTGACGTACAAGTTGGGGATAATCTGCTTTGTACGGCATTTTTCAAGGAAAGCCGAAAGGTTGCTAACCTGATTTGCATTAATATATACGTTTCCTGCGACGTTTGCGGAATCAAGTGCAGAAACGCTTGAAATACGTTCGACATTTGCAATCGGGTTGATAGTATTAAGCGCATCGCGGTCGTTGTTTACGAGTTTTATGCGCTTTGCCTCTTTTGCAACCGTGGTTGCCTGAACGGTTACCTTAACGCTTGAAATAGCGAGAGTACCGCCGTTCATGGTGATACCGAGATAACCCTTGGTGAGGTCGTTTGTGCTCTTTGAGGTAAGTGTTGATTGGTCAACGTGAACGAATTGGTCGCTGTTGATATAGTAACCGTAACCGTTGTTTGCTTTTACGGTGTAGTTACGGAAAGAATCGGTAAGAATAGGATATTCGCCCGAAGTGGTGGTTATGTAGGTATAACCCGAAGAAGTTCTTTCGGCGAATTCTATACCGTTGCTCGCGGTGGTATTGTTACGAAGTACGTATTGATAATAATTGTAAGAACCGCTGCGGTTACTTGCGCGATACATAAGCGCAAACCAACGGGAGTTGTCGTTTGCCTTTGAAATCTTTGCATTCACGGTAAAACCGTAGTTGCCGAAATCGCCAAGCCATGCAGGGAGATACAAGGTACTGCTGTTAAGCATGAGGTCGCCGCCCGAGAAAGAACACGAGCTTTCAGAAGTGAATGCCCAACCTTGATTCTTAAGCGCGGAAACACTACCGAGAGTGGACAAATCCGCTTCGTAAAGTACGTATTCGGTGTCGCTTGTGTTTTTAGCGACAACGTATATGGTCTTGCTCTTACTTCCGCTTGTAGCGGTAAGCTTCGTCACGCCCTTTGAGGTGGGGGTGAAGCTCGAAATGGTAGAGCCTGCCGAGTTTTTCCAAGTAATGCTTGTGGTTGCCGAAGAGGCTCCGTCAAATACAACGGAATAATTCGACAAATAAATTGTTGTGCCGACGTTTGCCGTAATAGCAGGCGAAGCATTGGCGATAACAGTTGCCGCCGAAACGTTTGTTATCGCGAAAACGCTAAACATCGAAAGCAACAATGCCGTTACTAAGATGATACTTAATAGCTTTTTCATGATTCTCTCCTTATATATTATGTTAAA
>JAZRUB010000191.1:0-1727 GCA_045652305.1 Eubacteriales bacterium | reverse complement strand
ACGGGTCTTATCTACGAAGGTTCAAAAACTCTAAACGGTATCGAAATATAAAAAAATCCCGACAAGAATGCTCTTGTCGGGATTTTTCATATTTTATCAAATGCGTGAGGTAAAAGCTCGCTGAGCTTATATTCCCGAATCTCGCTTCCGTCGTGACTTGTACATATAACGTCCATTTCACCAAACTCGGAAAGAGATTGTCTGCAAATACCGCACGGCGTTATGCTTGCATCAGCGCCGCAAACACATATTGCCGTAAATTTGCGTTTTCCGCACGAAAGAGCCTGCCCGAGTGCTACCCTCTCGGCACACACAACCGCGCCGAAGGAAACGTTTTCGAAATTAGCCCCCGTATATATTTCACCGTCATCGGAAATTATCGCCGCTCCTACCAAAAAGTTAGAATACGGAGCATAAGCATTTTTTCTAACGTTAACGGCTTGGTTTATAAGCCTGTCTCTGATGTCTTTGTTCATAAGCTTCTCCTGTTGTTGGTTCTATACGAAGTATTCACGTCCGTTATCAAGACATATGGCAACAATTTTATTTCCGTTCAATTTATCAAAGAGATCCGTTGCCGTAATAACCGTTTTACTGTCAGTACATACTTCTTGCCAAAAGTGCTCTGACGCTTTGTTAGTCAGAACAAACTCAGTATTATTGACAGAAAACTCTTCGAAAAGCGGCATTTCAGAAAGATACTCGATCATGAAAGCTCGTGAGTCATTGCCTGCAAGAACAAAATTTTCAAGCAAGCGGACAAGCCATTCAGGCTCCTTAACATTCGCTTTTTCCGATACTTTGAGCGTACCGTCATCGTTCGAGAGACACTTCATATATTTCAGTGCCGCAAATTCGTTATTGCCGAGAATCGGGAACACGTTTTCACGCATACTCATATCCTCAAGCAATGCAAAGGACTCACCGAACCGACCGATAATATCCCCGATAATATACAGATCGTCGCGTTTTTTTAAATTGATTTTGCCGAGCAATTCTTTATAAGCGCCAAGATTTCCGCAAAGCGCACCCGTTACGTATACCATAACAAACCTCCCTATATAACGTCAAACACATTATACGGGAATTCAAGAACGCATTTTGTCGATTATGGGACACGCTTATTTTATTTCATCAAAGTTTTCGTGTCTGTATATCTCACAAAACGAGTTTATGATATCGCGTCTTGTTACGATTCCGATAAACACGCCTCTGTCATCCGTAACCGGAACAAAGTTCTGATCAAGAACCAAATTCAAAAGTTCATCAACCGATGCGTTAATATTAACGGGAATATTTCTCTTTTTCATTATGTCCTTGATTGTATATTTGCCTTCGGGAGTTTCACCCGACTTAACACTCATAAAATGCCAAAGAAAATCGCCTTCGGTAACTGTTCCCGTATATTTTCCTTCATCGTTAATCACGGGAAGAGCGGCGTATCCGTGAAATTTCATTTTTTCAACACCTTGTCTGACGGTGCTGTTTTCGTTTATGTAAGAAATCAAGCCCTTGGGCTTTAAAAGAAGCGGTATATTCATTTTTATCCTCTCGCATCGGTCTTTATATCAGTATTGTAACACACATCTTTTAACTTGGTGTGTACAAATGACAAATAATGTAATTTTTTCAAAAAGTCGGAGCAGCGTTTCCGCTACTCCGACAGTTTTTTCATAACATAATCTATTGTACGGCCCTGAACGAAAATACTTACTGTTGCAAGAATA
>JAZRUB010000190.1:0-20534 GCA_045652305.1 Eubacteriales bacterium | reverse complement strand
ATGGCAGTATAAAAACGTTGTCGCAGGCGGTAACGAAGCAGGTGAATATCAACGCACCGCTTCTGGCGCAAGCGTTCTCGCGATAAGCGCACCTGCAAGATATATTCATTCTGAATCAAATGTGCTTTCCATAAACGATATGCAATCGGTAGCCGACCTCGCTTCGGCGTTAAATGAAAGGAGTTTTTGAAGATGCTTAATTTAGTTAAAAAATATCAAAATGCATTCTCGGTATCAGGTTATGAAACCGAACTTGCCGAAATAATTTCCAATGACCTTAAATCCGTATGTGATAATATAACAATCGACGCTATGGGTAACGTTATCGCTTTTAAAAAGGGTAAGGACTCGTCGAAAAAACTTATGATAGCATCTCACATGGACGAAATAGGTTTTATCGCCGTAAATATCGAAGATAACGGTTTGATTCGCGTAGCGCCTTTGGGTGGTATCAATGCAGTTGCATCTTGCTGTCATAACGTCAAGTTCCAAAACGGCGTTTCGGGTATTTTGGTAGTAGAAGACGGCACCAAAGCAGGTGATATCACTGCCAATAAACTCTTTGTTGACATCGGTGCCGATTCTGGCGCGAAAGCAAAACGCAGAGTTAAGATAGGCGATGCATGTGCAATTTCTCCTATGTTTAAGAAACTTTCGAATAAACGCTATACTTCCAAGGCGTTTGACGACCGCGTATGCTGCGCAATTTCAGCTTACGCTGCATTGAATTGCGATAAACCTGCATACGACACTTGGTTCGTGTTTACCGTTCAGGAAGAAGTTGGCTGTCGCGGTGCTAAACCCTCGTCGTTTAGCGTAATGCCCGACTATGCAATCGCGCTTGACGTAACTCCTGCACCTGCTTGCGGTAACCCCAATCATCTTACCACTAAACTCGGCAACGGTGCGGCTATTAAGATTAAGGACAGCTCTGTAATCAGCTCTCCCAAGTTGGTTGACAGATTGACCGAACTCGCAGAAAATAATAAAATCAAATATCAGTACGAAATACTTATGGCAGGCGGAACCGATACTTCTGCTATGCAGATTTCGGGCGCAGGTTGTCACGCAGCTTGTATCTCGCTTCCCACACGTTATGTACACACTCCCGTTGAAACCATAGACAGCGACGATTTGAAGGCTTGTGCCGACCTTTTGATTGCGTTTATCGAAAACGGAGCAGAGTAATATAACGGAAGATTCAAACTATGTTTAGTGAAAAATTATTATCTCTTGCCAAAGCTTGTGAGGAAGACCTTGCAACAACTTTCGCAAGAGTTGATGAAATCGCATTAAAAAATACCGCAAAGGTAATGTCGGTATTCCGCGAAAATCGCTTGTCCGACCGCCATTTTAATTCGACTTGCGGTTATGGCTATAATGACGACGGCAGAGACTTGTGCGATAAAATGTTTGCCGAGGTTTTCGGTGCAGAGGCGGGTTTTGCGCGTTCGCAGATAATTTCGGGTACTCACGCACTTGCTATTGCGCTGTACGGTTTGCTTCGTCCGAACGATACGTTGCTGTCGGTTAGCGGAAAGCCTTACGATACGCTTGACGATGTAATCGGTATCGGTGATAGCGTCAAAAGAGGCGAAGGCTCCCTTGCCGAATACGGCGTAAAATATCGCGAAATACCGCTTGTCGAGCGCAAAACTCTTGATTTTGATGCAATACGTTCTGCATTAAAAGAGGATAAAACCGTAAAAGTCGTTTTCGTTCAGCGTTCGAAAGGATACGGCGACAGACGTACCTTGACTGTTGCAGAAATTAACGAGCTTTTTGCACTTGTTCGTGAGTTTAACGGTGTTTTCCTTGTCGTAGATAACTGCTATGGCGAGTTTACCGAACCCGAAGAACCGAAAGCCGATTTGCTCGTAGGTTCGCTTATTAAAAACGCGGGTGGCGGTATAGCCGAAACGGGTGGATATATTGTTGGTACTTCACGTGCGGTAGAACTTGCATCTTACCGTCTAACCGTACCCGGTATAGGACTTGAAGCCGGCGCATCAATGGGCGCAACAAAACCCATGATTAAAGGATTGTTCTTCGCTCCTCACGTAACCGCTCAGGCAATAAAAACGGCACATTTTGCCGCCGCTATGTTTGAACGTCTTGGGTTTGAATGTTATCCCAATGCTCTCGAACCGAGAAGTGACATTATCCAAACGATAAGACTTCATAATGCCGAGAACGTGCTCAAATTCTGCCGAGGAATCCAAAAAGGTTCTCCTGTAGACAGCTTTGTAGTACCCGAGGGATGGGAAATGCCCGGATATAACGATTCTGTCGTTATGGCGGCAGGCGCGTTTACACAGGGAAGTTCAATCGAGCTTTCTGCCGACGCACCTCTGCGCGAGCCGTATTTGGTCTATCTCCAAGGCGGGTTGACTTACGAAAGCGGAAAATTGGGAATTCTCATCGCAGTAAGCGAAATGACAAACGAATAAAAAATCAATAAGGGGTTGCAGTATAAGCAGCCCCTTATAAGTTTCTACTAAAAATAGTGTCAAATTTTCAATAAAATCATTAAAATGGTTGTTGACAAGGTTGATTTGATTTATTATAATTCGGTTCGTTAAATGAATTATGAGAAAGATATTACTATGACAAACAGAGTTTTAGGTTGTATAAAAGAATTTGTCAAAAAGAATGCCGTAATGGTTATAGCATTTTGCGCGGCTGCAATAACGGCGTTTATCGTTCCGCCCGACGAAGCGTATTTGTCTTACTTCGATTTAAAAACGCTTAGCTGTCTTTTTTGTGTACTTGCAGTTGTTTGTGCATTGAAAAATATTTGCTTTTTCTATATTCTTGCAGAAAAAGTAGTAATGCTGTTTAAAAACACAAGAATGTGCATACTTGCGCTCGTATATATTACGTTTGTCGGTTCAATGCTAATCGCAAACGACATGGCTCTGCTTACTTTTCTTCCGCTTGGATATTTCGTTCTTACAACAACCAAAACCGAAAAGTATATGGCGTTCACCTTCATTATGCAAAATATTGCCGCTAATTTGGGAGGAATGCTTACTCCGTTTGGTAATCCGCAAAACCTTTATTTGTATACTAAGTTCGAAATTCCTAATATGGAATTTATGGGTATAATGCTTTGGCCGTTTGTTTTTTCGGTGACTTTGATAACCCTTTGCTGTATTGTTTTCGTAAAACCCGAACCCCTAACGATAAATAACGAAAAAGCATCGTTGCCGGTTGGAAAAACGGTAATTTATATGCTCTTGTTTGCATTGTCGATTGCTATCGTTTTCCGTGGAATTTCGTATTGGATAGGGTTGCTCGTAATTCCTGCATTTTTGCTTGTTCTGGATAGAAAAGCGTTGGCAATGGTAGATTATCCCTTGTTGTTCACGTTTGTGTTTTTCTTTATCTTTTCGGGCAATATGTCAAGAATAGATTTTATACAAAATTTCTTTTCGGCACTGCTTGATAAGAGTACGTTGCTTTTCAGCGTACTGTCTTGTCAATTCATAAGTAACGTACCGTCGGCAATTTTACTTTCTCAATTTACCGATAATTACAGCGAACTTCTTATAGGTGTAAATATCGGCGGAGTTGGCACGTTAATATCTTCACTTGCAAGTTTAATCACGTTCCGCGAGTATACCTCTCATAATCCCGAAAAAACCGCAAAATACGTAAAAGAATTCAGCGTATTTAATTTTGCGTTTTTGATTCTGCTTACTGGATTTGTTCTTTTGCTAAACGGAATTTGAGATTTATAAACTTAATAAAACCGTGCAAATATTTTGCACGGTTTTTTGTTGCTATATCGTTATAAACATGTTATAGTATAAATATAACCGTCTTGGAGGTATATATGAATTATCGAAACGATAAATACGGAAACAAGTTATCCATCCTCGGCTTTGGATGTATGCGTTTTCCAAGAAAATTAGGCATTATTGACATGGCTGAAACCGAACGCGAAATTATAACTGCGTACGAAAACGGTGTGAATTACTTTGATACTGCCTATATATACCCCGGAAGTGAGTCTGCCATAGGCGAAATATTTGAAAAGAACGGTATACGAGATAAAGTTTATATCGCAACGAAACTTCCTCATTATATGATTAAAAGCAGGGAAGACCTTGACACGAAATTCAATGAGGAATTAAAGCGTCTTCGTACCGACTATATCGACTATTATCTTATGCATATGCTTACCGACGTCGATACTTGGCAACGCCTTGTTTCAATCGGTATTATTGAATGGCTCGAGGAAAAGAAAGCATCGGGTACAATCCGTCAGATAGGCTTTTCCTATCACGGAAATTCGGATATGTTTTGTTCGCTTGTCGATGTGTACGATTGGGACTTTTGCCAAATACAGTATAACTATATGGACGAAAATTCGCAAGCGGGTCGCAAAGGTCTTAGATACGCCAATTCCAAAGGATTGGCGGTTATTATCATGGAACCCTTGCGCGGAGGCAAACTTGTCACACATTTGCCTGCAGAAGCGCACAAGATATTCTCGGATTATCACATAAAGCACACACCTGCACAATGGGCATTCCGTTGGCTTTGGAATCAACCTGAGGTAACGGTTGTGCTTTCGGGCATGAATTCATCCGAAATGGTTACCGACAATATCAATACCGCATCGACCGTTGAAATCGGCGAATTAACCGAGGATGATGAGAATATGTTGCAAAAGGTTGTCGGTGCGATAAATTCAAAAATGAAAGTGGGCTGTACAGGTTGCGGATACTGTATGCCGTGCCCTAAAAACGTTGACATACCCGGTACCTTTTCGGCATATAACCGTCGCTTTGCCGAAGGCAAGTTTTGGGCATACGTTGACTATTTTATGTGTACCGCTTTGCGTACGAATTCCACCGCCGCGTCTAATTGTATTGAGTGTGGCAAATGTGAAAAACATTGTCCTCAGCATATCAATATACGTGCTGAATTGAAAAATGCAAAGAAAGAACTCGAAGGCCCTGTATACAGAGTGGCAAGTAAAATAGCAAAACGGTTTAAGTTTTAAAAGAAAAAAGTTCCTGTTCTGAATTAAAGAATAGGAACTTTTAAATTTTAATCAATTTTATCACAACGCACGGTTACACGTGTACGCCCACCGTATGTACAGGTATAAAGGGTAAGGTCGTATTCGGCGTTGGTCAATATGTCAACGTCATTCGGCTGTAGAATCTCAATAGAAACAACAGCATATTTATAGGTGTTACCGTCTGCGTCGGTAAAATATATTTCGTCGTCGGGACTCAAATCACCTATTTTGCCGAAATGCCGACTGTAATTGTGCGCACCTATAACAAGATTATTCGCCAATACAGAACCGTAAAAACGGCAAGGGGCAATTTTTAATTTTGCGTCGTTTGTTTCTGCCATTACGGGTAATTCGAGATTGAATTTCGGTATAGAAAGATATCCTACAAACTCATGTCCGTCAATAACAATAACCTTCATTTCGGTATTGGAATAATCGGGAGTCGGAGGGTTTTCTATTGACGAATCGGGAATTGAAGAATCAACCGAATCACTCGGAACGTTTGAATCGGCAGAGCCGTCCGATATGTCCGAACTTTCATCTGTTGAATCGCCGTTTTTTATATTCTCGATTAATAGCGGCAGATAATACTCGGTTAATTCCTGCGCCTGTTCATCTTCTTTGGTGTTAGCAATATACAAGAAAAGTGAACCTGCTAAGGCAACCAAGCCGAGAATCATTAAAGATATAGCAAAAAAACGTTTCATCAGTTACTCTTGCGTTTTGCACGCATTAATATCCAACCCAACGAAAACAAAACAACACCCGATATCGCTAAAACGGGAATAGGCCACTTGAGTTGACCTGTTTGGGGAATGTCAGGCGGCGGCTTGATTTGGTCAAGCTCTATTTGTAATTTCGGGGATGCATTAATTTCATAAACCAAACCGTCATCTCCGTTCGAGGGAAGGGTGATAAGGAAAGGTTCAGGCGGTATGTATCCTTCGGCGAATTCCTGCTGAACGACAAGATAAAGACCGACCGATAAGTCTGTGAACATAGATACACCGTATTCATTTATGGGCTGTGTTGTGCCTTCGATAGAAGATTGTTTGACAAAATTCGCATAATTCTTCGAAGTGATGTTGGAGTCGAGATTTTCAAAACCAATACCACAATCCGAGAATTGCTCGGTGTAGATAAAATCGTATTTGTCAACGTTCCATTTGAAAGTGGCAACTCGGTAAATGGTGAATGAACCCGAAGTTACAGATTTGTCACCGCACTTTACTGTAATCGCGATAGAGCCTTTTCTGTCAAAATCAATAGGCTCTGCAGATACGGATACAACAAAAGCGCAAAACAACAAAATTATCGATAACACAAAGGCTAAATATTTAATTTTCATGCTCTTTTCACCTCGCATTATTCAACGTAGCCGAATTCAGAAAACGGCCATATTCTAAAAATTATTCTGCCAACAATCTGCTCTTCCGAAACACAACCGACTGCCGAGTTACGCGAATCGGTAGATGTGCTTCTGTGGTCGCCCATAACAAAATATTTTGCATCGGGAACCTGATAGGGAAACTCAATGTTGCAGTCGCCGTATGCTTTTTCGGAAATATAAGGTTCGTCAACCAAAGAACCGTTAACGTAAACCGTTCCGTCCGCCTTAATGTCAACCCAGTCGCCGGGTAGGGCAATTACACGTTTGACAAGGATTTTGTTGTTGTAATAAAATGCAACTACTTCACCGTAACTAACGTCACCCGATTTTGAAGAAACAACAATGTTGTCTTCATAAAGTGTAGGCGTCATTGAACTGCCGTGAATTTGCAAAACAGGCAACCAAAGTGTTGCAATCAAAACAGCAATCGCTGCAACGGTAATCAGCGTATATAACGTACTGCGTATGATTTTTGCATATAAACCACGATATTTAATTCGGTACAGCTCGTCCTTCATTTCGTCGACGGACGGTATCTCATGCAATTTATTCTTCTTCATCGCGTATAAACTGAATATTGATGTCGGTGGGTTCGACATCGGAATAAATGATTTTTTGTATGGAAGAATCAAGATTGATTAATTTTTTCAATTCCGAATGTTGAGCTAAATAAGATTCTAACTTTGAATAAACGGAATTCCAATATTTATCTGCCTCACGCTTTGCGTTGGCTTTCATTTCTTCGCACTTTTTCAAAGTGTCGCTTTCAAGCTGTCGGCAACGCGTTTGGGTTTCGTCAACCATACGACTGATGCTTTCTTGGGTTTCTTCGTTTCGTTTTGTGATTTTATCCTGTCTTTCGCTCAAAACACGAATATTGCTTAGATAATCTTGAGCGGCTGCCTCGGCAGCTTGAAAAACCTTGTTTATCGCTAAGCTCGCTTCTGCAATAGAGCCGGCTTTTTCGATAAAGATGCGTCTTTCATCAAGCGAATGTTGTAAATTTGCAACTTGCTCACGAAGCTGTTCGTTTTCTTCGGTTTGAGAAATAAGCATCTCGAGCAATTCCGAACGGCTTAATCTTTTTAATTCTTTACTAGCCACGACGTTGACAGCCTCCTTTTTGTTTTACATAATTTAAACGCACAAGCAGATAAAACCTACCAATTTAGAATTATATAACAAAAACAATGCTATGTCAATATTTCTGCCTAAATTTTAACAATCTTTCATTAGTTCGAAAAAAGATTCAACAGTTTACATAATGTTGGTTCGAACCCGAATTCATCGGTAAGCATTTTAACTTCGTTTATCAAATCTCGGCGTTTTTGTTCCGATGTATTGGGACGTTTGATTGCACGAATCAAAATATTTTTCGGAGTGTGGTCGAAATCGATAAATTCAAGTAGTTGGGTTTTGTATCCCGAGTATTCCAACAAATGACCTCTTATGGTATCGGTTGCCAACGCAGAAAAACGCTCTTTGATTATTCCGTATCTTGTCAAAGCAGATAACTTGTTCGGTTTAATCTGTTCGTTTAATTCGTGCTGACAGCAGGGAACAGAGAAGATATATTTTGCATTCCAATTAATTGCATTATATAGCGCATAGTCGGTTGCAGTATCGCACGCATGAAGTGTTATTACCATGTCGACGTCAAACGGTGCTTTGTATCCGTTAATATCACCAAGTTCGAAACGTAAATTACTGTAACCGTATTTTTGTGAAGCTACGTTGCATTTTTGAATAACGTCAGCTTTTAAATCAAGCCCTATCATGTTTACGGTGATTTTCTTTATTTCGGTCAGATAATAATAGAGAATAAAGGTCAAATATGATTTACCGCAACCGAAATCTATAACGTTTAGATGCTTGATATTCGATTTTGTAATCTCATCGTCAATAATTTCTAAAAAACGATTAATTTGTCTGTACTTGCTGTACATGGAATTAATTATCTTGCCGTCAGTAGTAAAAATTCCCATGTCGATAAGCGGTTGTATTGCCGTACCCTCGGCAAGGATATAGTTCTTCTTTCGGTTGTGATCGTCAGAAACGTCTGCTTGGTTAATGCTTTTTGTTTCTTTGTAGTTGCATACACCTTTTTTGGAAATAAGAACTATATGCTCTTTGTCTTTCGACCAAGCGTTGATTTGCTTGTAATGCCCGAAAATAAGATTATAAAGCGAGTCTATTGCATCGTCTGACTTTATGTTGTCGTGAAAGACCTGCTTTTCGGTATACTTCGAAACGTGGAAAAGGTCAGCTTTCTTTTCGATGATTATTTTTTTGTATTCGCTTGATTTGTTTACGGGATTGCTTACGATAATCTTTGCAACCCCGTAACTGATAATTTTGTTAAGACACGATTTGAAATCCGACATGATGTAAATCCTTTTTCATATAAGTGAGATGATTATACCACAATAGTTTTCGTTTGTCACGGGTAATATATAAAAACTTTGTGTATTCCCTTGACAAGTTTATGTCGGAATGGTATAATCAAAAAAAATAATTAAACCGTTGAAGCGGAGATAACGGCGAAAAACGCCTTTACAGAGAGTCTGTGTTGCTGAGAGTCAGACAAGAAACAGTTCGTCAAATGGACCGCGGAGGGTGCAGTCAAATGCGCATTTTTGCGCAGAGTATTCTGTGACGTGTGGGCATACGTAAGTTGTCGTGGGTATTTTAGTACCCTAATAAGTGCATGGTGAATAACCGTGAATTCAAGGTGGCACCGCGGATAAGTTTTTGTTCGTCCTTGACAGATAATATTATTCTGTCAAGGCGTTTTTCTTTTCATAAAGGAGTTAATATGTATTTAATGACTAAACGATGGCGTGGTTCGCTAAATTCTTAAAATTGTCAAATTGAAATAAATATCGAATGGAGATAAAATAAAATGAAATACAACGAAATCGAATTTAATACATACTTTAAAGATTATCCCGATAAAGACGGCTTTTTCGGCAAATACGGCGGTTCATATATATCAGATGAATTACAGAATGCGATGAATGAAATCACCGAAGCATATTTTACGATATGTAAGTCGAGAAAGTTCATAAGCGAACTTCGCCGTATACGTAAAGAATTTCAAGGCAGACCTACGCCAATTTCGCATCTCGAACGTCTGTCGAATTCGCTCGGTAACGTTCAACTTTACGCAAAGCGCGAAGACCTTAACCACACCGGCGCACATAAACTCAACCACTGTATGGGCGAAGCATTGCTTGCTAAATACATGGGTAAGAAAAAGGTTATTGCTGAAACAGGCGCAGGACAGCACGGCGTTGCTTTAGCTACAGCGGCTGCATATTTCGGCTTGGAATGCGACATTTACATGGGTAGTGTCGATATTATTAAACAAGCGCCCAACGTTGCAAGAATGAAAATACTCGGTGCAAACGTAATCGAAGTAACCCACGGACTTGCAACACTCAAAGAGGCTGTAGACGCAGCGTTTGAAGCATACGCAAGAGAATATAAAGATGCGATTTACTGCATCGGTTCGGTACTTGGACCGCATCCGTTCCCGATGATGGTACGCGACTTCCAAAGCATCGTCGGTATCGAAGCGAGAGAACAGTTTATCGAAATGACTGGGGAACTTCCCGATGCAGTCGTAGCATGCGTCGGCGGTGGTTCTAACGCAATGGGTACCTTCGCAGGCTTCTTAAATGACCCTGTTGATATTTACGGTGTAGAACCTCTCGGTCGCGGTAGCGCATTGGGTGACCATGCCGCAAGCTTGACCTATGGTACCGAAGGTATCATGCACGGATTTAACAGTATCATGCTTAAGGATGAAAACGGCGAACCTGCACCCGTATACTCGGTCGCAAGCGGACTTGACTATCCGTCCTCGGGTCCCGAGCACGCATTTTTACATGACCTCGGCAGAGTTAAATACGACGTTATAAGCGATGAAGAAACCATCGATGCGTTCTTCACTTTATCTCGCCTTGAGGGTATAATCCCTGCTATCGAAAGTTCCCACGCCGTTGCATACGGTATGAAACTTGCCAAAAAGATGGGCAAAGGCTCGGTTCTTATCACACTCTCGGGTAGAGGCGATAAGGACATGGACTATATCATCGAAAACTACGGCATAAGATAAAACATGACCAAGAAAAAAAGGTTTTCGTTGATTGCGCTTGCTTTGGTTTTTGCGTCGGTTTTCGTTTATTGCGGTTTTGTTATTCTTCGTCAGTTTATTATACGTGAACGCGACACAAAAACTTTTGACGAGTTGTCACAACTAATCAAATTGCCCGAAGTAAGCGAAGAAACCCCAAACGATTCTCCAACGCAAGAATACAGCGATGTTTCGGAAAATGTTTCTTTGGATGTATCTGAGGAAAGCGAGCCAATCGAATCCGTTGAGGTAATTCATAAACGTAACCTTGAACCCGTAATTGCTCTTAACAGCGATTGTATCGGCTGGTTGTATATTGAGGATAGCGAAGTTGATTATCCCGTAATGCATACCCCGAACGAGCCTGAAAAGTATATAGATTTAAGTTTCGATTGGAAATATAGCGTTTACGGAGTTCCGTTTTTGGATTATCGGTGTACGGCAGGTTGTGATAATATCATAATCTACGGCCATAATATGAAAGACGGTTCGATGTTCGCAACTGTAAGACGTTTTATGGATGAGGATTATTTTTACGGACATCCCTATATAGAGTTCGAAACGGTTGACGGATGTAAGACCTATTCCGTGTTTGCGATTGTGTCGATTAAAGCATCGGATGCTTGGTACTTAAAGCATACGTTTAGTGACCGTATCGATTTTATCGAAAACGTAAACAGATTAAAGTCCAAATCACTCTACGAAAACGACGTTGTACCTCAATATGGCAAACAGATAATCACGCTTTCGACCTGTTACGGTGTTGAACGTGATGACCGAATAATATTACTTGCAGTCGAAAATTGATAAATATAAAATGAGTTGTTACGTATAAAAAACGAAACAACTCATTTTTTTGTTTACCATAAGATAGCGAATGACCGAAAACTATTGAAAATAAGTTCTTATGATGTTATACTGTATAAGATAAATAAAAATTATACGTAAAAGGATAATACTGGGAGATATTATGGAAAATTACACAAAAAGAATCAAGAAGGTTCTTATCACAAAAGAAGAAATAGATGCTAAAATACAACAAATAGGCAAGGAAATAAGCGATTCTTATGACGGACGTCCTATTTTATTGGTAAGTATTTTAAAAGGCTCGTTCGTCTTTTTGGCAGACCTTTGCCGTGCTATAACCGTTCCTTGCGAAATAGGATTCATGTGTGCAAAGAGCTATTATAACGGCACCGTTTCTGCAGGTGTGGTTAAAATAACAATGGATTTGGAACAGGATATAAGTAAATATCACGTGATTATTGTCGAGGATATTGTCGATACAGGCAGAACCTTAAACGACGTAGTTCAAATGTTAAAAACTCGTAACCCCTTGTCGTTAAAGGTGGTAACACTTTTAGATAAACCGTCAAGACGCGTGGTGGATTTCAAAGCAGATGTTGCATTGTTTACAATCCCCGACTATTTTGTTATCGGTTATGGATTGGATTGCGGAGAGTATTACCGTAATCTTCCGTATATCGCCGAATATGATTCAAGCTTGACTTGATTTTATTGTATTATTTGTATAGTAATTTATAAGAAAGGATGGTGTGGAATTGAATCCAAAACTCAAAGAAAAAACGCTGGAATCACTATCTGCGGTTCTTCCTATAACAGGTATTGTTTTGTTTATCAGCGTTTTTTTGGTACCGATGGAATTGGGTAACTTTGTATTGTTCCTTGTCGGTGCAATAATGTTGATTTTCGGAATGGGCTTTTTCCAACTTGGTGCCGAAATAGCAATGACACCGTTAGGCGAGGGTATAGGTGTTCAAATATCCAAATCAAAGAAATTGTGGATAGTTTTGCTTATTGGCTTCCTCATGGGTGCAATTATCACCATCTCCGAACCCGACTTGCAAGTGCTTGCACAGCAAGTCCCCTCGATACCTAATAGTGTTCTCATTTTAATAGTAGCGGTCGGTGTCGGAATATTTTTGGCACTCGCTATTCTTCGTATCAGATATAAAATCAGCCTTTCGGGAATGTTAATCGTTTTGTATGCCGCACTTATCGGCGCATCGTTCTTCATCCCTAAGGAGTTTTTGGCGGTTGCGTTTGACTCGGGCGGTGTTACAACGGGACCGATGACAGTTCCGTTCATAATGGCGCTTGGTGTAGGACTTGCATCTTTGCGTGGCGATAAAAACTCTGCAAGCGACAGCTTCGGTCTTGTTGCACTTTCAAGCGTAGGCCCGATTCTCGCGGTTTTGATTCTCGGTTGTTTTTATAAACCTACCGAGGCATTATATTCGCTGGCAGATGTCGAAACCGTTATCACTACAAGAGACGTTGTGGTGGTTTTTGCAAAAGGCATTCCTCTCTATGCAAAAGAAGTTCTGATTTCACTTCTCCCGATTGTAGCTGTTTTTGTATTATTCCAAATCATCACACGTCGTTATCAAATACGACAGGTAAAACGTATCGCTTTTGGTATTATATATACCTATATCGGATTGGTGCTGTTCTTGTGCGGAGTTAATATCGGCTTTGCTCCGATTGGTTCGAGTCTTGGAAAAGAATTGGCATCAATGTCGTTTAAGTTTGTTCTTATTCCTCTTGGTATGCTTATCGGTTATTACATCGTTAAAGCAGAACCTGCTATACAGGTTTTAAATCACCAGGTTGCAAACGTAACCGATGGTGCCATCTCGGTAAAAATGATGAACCGCTGTATGTCAATCGGTGTTGCAGCCAGCGTAGGATTAGCAATGCTTCGTGTCTTGACAGGACTTCCTATACAGTGGATTATTATCCCCGGATACGTTGTAGCTTTGGTGTTGTCGAGATTCGTGCCAAAGATTTTCGTCGGTATCGCATTCGACTCAGGCGGAGTTGCCAGCGGACCTATGACTTCAACCTTCTTGTTGCCGCTTAGTATCGGCGTTTGTCAGGCAATCGGCGGAAACTTAATGGTCGATGCTTTCGGCGTAGTCGCTTTAGTTGCATTGACACCGTTAATAGCAATACAACTCATGGGTCTTGTATATCAAATAAAAACCAAGAAACAACACAATGTTGAACAAATCGTCGCACTTCCCGATGATAGCGATATTGTTGTCGAACTTGAGGAGGTTTCAACAGATGGAGAATAATCATAAGAAATTATCATTTCGTATGCTTACGTTGATTACCACGCCTAAACTTGCCGATAAGGCAGCCGAAATATTCAAAAAAGAACATCTTGCGTTGCAGTATAGATTTAACGCCGAGGGAACAGCATCAAGTGAAATCATGGATATGCTCGGACTCGGAAGCGTAGATAAATGCGTACTGATAAGCATGTTGCCGAAAGAGCTTTCGGATAAAATGCTTGATAAGATGAAAACCGAATTACAAATGCACGCCGTAAACAGCGGTATCGCATTTACTATACCGCTTAACAGTATTAGTAATCTTATTCTTCGCATGCTAACGCAAGTCGCAGATGAGAACGGTTTAAATTCGGCAGGAAAGGATGAAATTGAAATGGCAGAAATGAAATATGTACTTATAGCAGCAGTTGTAAATCGCGGATTCAGCGGTGATGTAATGAATGCCGCAAAGAGTGTCGGCGCAAAGGGCGGTACTATTATACATAGTCGCCATATCGGTAACGAAGAATCCGCAGGTTTCTGGGGATTGGGAATGCAGGAAGAAAAGGAAATAGTAATGATTCTTGCCGAAACCGAGAATAAAGTGCCCATAATGAAGAGCATCGGCGAACAATGCGGTATGCATAGTGAAGCAAAAGGACTCGTAATGTCAATGCCTATCGACTCTGTAACCGGCATATAATTTGTCAATAAAATATGTAAATAAATATCCGCCCGAAATATTGTATAGGCGGATATTTATTTTATTTATCGAAAGAAACAGGTTTTGTTTCACCTGTTGCAAAGGCGTTGGGACCGGGGTCGGACATGGAAAAATACATTTTCGCTGCTTGCGTTGTTCCAAAATCACGGTTAGACCCCGAATTTTGAACCTTGTTAAAGGCATCGCGGAACATTTGATTGTGCGCTTCTTCGCGGTTTAAAAGGAAATCAATAGTTTCGCGTACTTTTTTGTCTTCGATTTGACGGTAAAGATATTCATAAACAACCTTTGCGCGTTGTTCCGATGCGATATTGCTCAAAAGGTCTGCACATAAATCGCCCGTGACTGTAACGTAATCGGCTGTCCAAGAGTATCCCGATGCATTTATAAGACCGGGATTAAGACCGAGAATTACGTGGGTTTGAATTTCACCCGAGGGGACTTTCATGGCATCAACGTCGTGCCCGTTTAAAAGATTAATGGTTTGTGCAATCATCTCCATGTGTCCCAATTCTTCTGCGGCAATATCGAGAAACAAGTCCTTGATTTCGGGGTCTTTAATTCTGAAACTTTGCGACATATACTGCATAGCTGCTTTAAGCTCGCCGTTTCCGCCACCAAGCTGTTCCTGTAAAAGAGCCGCATACTGCGGGTTTGGTTTTTCTACTGCTACGGGGTGAAAAAGCATTTTTTCGTGTTTGAACATTATACTACCTCCTCTATTTGTATATACTTTTACCATGTTTTTCAATTATATACGAATAATAGAATCAATCTTTGTGTATTTGTATGTTGTTTTGAAAAAAACTTTATTACTTGTAAAAAACAACCTCGCTTTGTTGGATTGCCAACATACTGCGAGGTTGTTTTTGATTTTAAAGAGTAATATTATTGGAACTGTGAGTGATATAGAGAATAGTAAAATCCACCTTGTTTTATAAGTTCATCGTGATTTCCTTGCTCGATAATAGTGCCGTCTTTTACTACGAGAATAGTGTCGGCATTCTGAATGGTCGAAAGTCTATGCGCGATAATAAAGCAGGTTTTGTTCTCCATAAGTGCGGTCATCGCATTTTGAATTTGTATCTCGGTACGAGAGTCAACGTTCGAGGTTGCCTCGTCAAGAATGAGAATCGGTGCTTTTGAAAGAAAGGCGCGCGCGATGGTAATCAGCTGTTTCTGTCCTTTGGATATATTCACCCCGTCATCCGAGAGAATGGTATCATATCCGTCAGGCAGACTTTTTATATATGAATCGATTTTAGCGGATTTTGCCGCGGCGTAGACTTCCTCCGGCGTCGCATCCTCTCTGCCGTATACGATGTTATTGTATATTGTTCCGCAAAACAGCCAAGTGTCTTGAAGCACCATATTAAATGCAAGCCGTAAATCCGTACGCTTTATGTCTATTGACGGTATTCCGTCAATAAGAATTTCTCCGCTTTGATAATCGTAAAATCTCATAAGCAGATTGATTATCGTAGTTTTGCCTGCACCCGTCGGCCCGACGATTGCCACCGTTTGACCCTTTTTGGCATTAACTGATACGTTTTTCAAAATGGTTTTATCTGCAGTGTAGCCGAAAGTTACGTTATTAAGGCAAACGTCACCTTTTACTTCTTTTAGTTCTTTTGCGTCTGTCGCATCTGCCTTTTCAGGCTCTTCGTCAAGAATCGCAAAAACACGTTCCGCTGCAGAAAACGCGGATTGTATTTCGTGAAGTATATTGGAAAATTCATTGATAGGACCTGCGAATTTTCTCGAATACTGTACAAACTGTGCCACACCGCCAAGAGTTATGAAGAAAGCAGATGTAGCAAGCACAGCACCGTTTTGTGAATACATATACAGTATTCCGCCCATTATCGCAACGAGCGTGAGCGAGATATTATTAATAAGGTTTATAGTCGGGAAAAGCAGAGCTGCGTTGTATTCCGCCTTGTAAAAGGCGTCCATCGCCTCATCGTTTATTTTATTAAATTTCGAAGATATAACGTCTTGTCTTCCGTAAGCCGAGATAGTACGAGAGCCTGTGAGCATTTCTTCAGCAAAACCGTTCAGTTCACCGTATTTTTTCGCTCTCCTGCTGAAAAGCGGTCGTACTTTTTTAGAGCGGTATCTTGTAAAAAGTAATGATACAGGAACGGTTAAAGCAAAAATAAGAATCATCGGCTTTGATATCTGCCACATAAAGATAAGCGAACCTACGACGGTATAAATACTCGTAAGAATTTGCACCAAATCATGCGAAAGCGTACTGTTTATCGTGTCTATATCATACGATAAATGACTGATTATATCACCTGTCGCATGGGTGTCAAAATAGTTTACGGGAAGCGTTGTGAGCTTTTCAAAAACCTGCTTTCGCATCTTGTAGATGATTCTCTGACTCAAATGTATCATAACAATCGAAAGAATGTAAGAAAGCAATGCAGATATTAAATAGCAACCAAGCATGAAAACTATGTTTTCCCAAACAGCAGGGAAGTCCACACCGGTTTCAAACTCAATTGCGTCAATAGCGGCACCCGAGTATCTCGGACCTAAAAGCGATAGTTGATTTGCTCCGAGAGTAAGAATCAAGGCGGTGACAAATAAAGGCCATTGTTGCAATACATATTTACTTAAACGCAGAAAAACACCTTTTTTATTCTTGGGGTTTGTGTTTTTATCAGTCAAGAAAAGCACCTCCCATCTGCGAGTCGCTTATTTCTTTGTATTCTGCACAGTTTTGCATAAGCTCGTCGTGCTTACCGCAACCGATAATACAGCCATTCTCAATAACAAGTATCAAGTCGCAGTTTTTTACCGAGCTTACTCTTTGTGCTACGGTAATAACCGTAGAATTGGGGAGAGTTTGTGTAAGGGCTTTGCGTAGATTTGCATCGGTTTTATAGTCGAGAGCCGAGGACGAGTCGTCAAGTATCAATATTTCCGGTTTTCCTGCAATCGCGCGCGATATAAGAACACGTTGGCGTTGACCTCCCGAAAGGTTAGTACCGCCTGTAGAAACATTGTGAGCATATCCGTCTGAAAAAGAGGTTATAAAATCATGCGCTTGCGCAATTTTTGCAGCCTCTGTTATATCTTCGGTTTTTATATCACGACCAAATCGAATATTCTCTTCAATAGAATCCGCATAAATAAAATCGTTTTGGAACACCACACCGAACATTGAGGTAAGTTCATCTCGGTTATAAGAGCGAACGTCTTTTCCGTTAATCCGTACGGTGCCTTGGTTTGCATCATAAAAACGCATAAGCAGTCGAAGTATGGTTGATTTGCCACTACCAGTAGCGCCTATAATGCCGAGTGTTTCACCTCTTTTTAAAGAGAAAGATATATCGGTTAAATTATTGGTTTTTCCAAGATATGAAAACGATACGTTTTCGAAAGAAATATGAAGCGAGGAATCGCCTTTTCCGTCGTCATCGACTACTTTAAGCTCGTTAACTTCATCCATAACCAAAGTAATGCGCTTTGCAGAAGCGGCGCATTTGGTGTACATAACGAACATTCTCGAAAGGGACATCATCGCCATTGATATAAGCGTAAAATACTGCATGAACGCAATAACCGTTGTTGCAGAGGATTGGTTGCTGGATACGAAATATGCACTGACTGCGATAACCGCAACGATGCCTATGTTCATAAGCAATGTCATAACGGGATTCACAATACCCATAATGATTCCCGCTTTTGTTTCGTTGCGCTTAAGTGTCATATTCGCTTTGTCGTAACGTGCGTTTTCGTAATCGATTTTTGATAGAGCCTTAATAACGCGAATCCCCTGAGCATCCTCGCGGACAACCCTGACCATACCGTCTACCGATTGCTGTACTTTTGAATAAAGAGGAACGCCCATACGTGAAATGCCATAAACGACAATAAAAATAAGCGGTAGAGTGGCAATCATAACCAGGGCCAATTTTCTGTCCATAACCAAAGTGATAACACTTCCGCCAAGCAGAAGAATTGGTGCACGGATACCCATTCTTTGCATCATTCCGATGAAGTTTTGAACATTATAGGTGTCTGACGTTATTCTCGATTCAAGAGAAGGAATAGTAAATCTATCGGTGCTTCTTGCTGAAAGATGAAGCGTTTTAGAGAAAAGCTCCTTTCTCATGCGAGTGGAAAATATCATTGTGGTCTTTGCCGCCATTCGGTTTGCGATTATGTTGCCAAGACAGGCGATAATTGCACAAATCGCCATAAGTGTACCGAAGAATAATATCTTTCCTACGTCATTGGTTTGAATTACGTTTTCGAGTATATAACTAAGCAAAAACGGAATAATCAGTTCTGCCACAGTACCGATTATCTTGACCGTAATTCCTGCGCTTATCCTTGAACGTAACGGCTTTAAATATGTAAATACCCACTTCATTTGGAGTCCTCTTGCCTTTCAATAATCTCTCTTGCTTTATCTTGCATACGCATTAAAACCGAGTCAAATACATCAAGCTCGGCTTGCGGTATCCCCTCCGATAAAAGCGTCATCCATTCTGTCGAAGCAGTCTTAATCTCGGGAAGAACTGCAAGCATTTTTTCGGTAGGGAAGACCGAAAATTGTCGCTTGTCATTTGGTAACGGAGTTCTTAAAATGTACCCTTTGTCTTCAAGATAATTAAGGTTTCTTGCAACGGTGCTTTTATTGACGCAAAGTTCACGCGCAAGTTCTTCTTGAGAACGCCCGGGCTCGCGGCATATAGCCAATACGAATGCATAATGACTACTCTGCAGTTCATCAGTTGAAATTCTGCTGTGCCGATAAATCGCTTGAGAACGGCTGATATTATTTAGCATTTTCATAAATTTTGACATTGAAATACCTCGTCAATTCTGATAGTTGCAAACG
Organism: Eubacteriales bacterium; assembly: GCA_045652305.1. GTDB lineage: Bacteria > Bacillota > Clostridia > Oscillospirales > CAG-382 > Coliplasma. The sequence continues at coordinate 1,306 of JAZRUB010000190.1, read as the reverse complement.
CAACAGTTTCTTCTGCAACTATTATAGCCGGAATGTAAATGTTTGTCAATAAATTCATAAAAATATAATCATTTCAAAATATGGCATTTATCGGTAGGTTATTTCGTTACGGACGAAAATGATATTTTAAAGTTGATATCCGAATTTACAATAAAGGCTTTTCTGTTTTCATGTTTGTTAATATATCACTTGCAATAATACAAAACTCGTGGTATACTTTTACATATTTAGGAACCATCTTTAGGGGGATATTATGAAAAAAAGTATTATTTTGCTGTTATTGGTATGCGCTTTTTTAATGACAGCATGCCATCATAAAAGCTCTGTATTGACAGTATGCGATAATTGTAATACCGATATTTCAAAAGATGAAAAATTCTGCCCAAACTGTGGTGCACCTGTACTTTCCGATGCTGAAAGTGATAAAGACGAAAGTTCAAGCGTCAATTCTGAAGATAACAAAACACCGTCGCTTACATTTGTCCCTGAAACGGTTGTGAACGATGCTTACTTGAAATTGAATCAGCAAAACCAAGCTCAAAACGACGGCACGTTTCTTATAAAAGACGGCTGGATATACGGACAAGGTTGGGATAAAAACGGCAAATCACAATTTATCAAAGTAAGAACCGATAACACAGGATTAACTGTGCTTGATAGCGGTTTTGCAAAGCAAATAAACGTCGTTGGTAATTATATTTACTATATGAAATCGGGCAATGAATACGGTATATATAGAATGAAGACAAACGGCGAAGATAAAACCTTGTTGGTAAAAACAACCGGTTCTTTGCAAATTGTAAATAATTATATTTATTATACCGATAACAATAAAGACAATAGCAGCACCGATGATTCATACTATCACTTTTATAGATGTGACCTCGACGGTAAAAACGTAACAAAAATAATCGATAAACAAACATACTATCCTTTTGTATTTGACGATGCTATTTTGTATCAAGACGATGCCGACGGTACGTCGTTGCATCTGTGTACGTTAGATGGCAAGAATGATGTCAAATTGAATAATGCAAAGTCATTTTGGCCGATTTACGACGGTAGATATATCTATTTTCTTCGAGATGAAGGAACATCCGAGACCGATAAAAGAACGATATGGAAAATCAAACCCGACGGAACCGATGAACAGCAGGTTGCACCCTATACCGTTACCACGGGTATATTCCTGACAGATAACTATATATATTTCATAAATTTCGAAGATAATGATAGATTATATAGAATCAAAAAAGACGGCTCTGATTTGACGTTGATTACGCAAGATGCGTATATACGCTATGTC
>JAZRUB010000189.1:0-4815 GCA_045652305.1 Eubacteriales bacterium | reverse complement strand
GGGCAATCACACCTGCACGAATACCGTTGAACGCAAACCTTACAACTTCGTATTCAAGAGCCACTTCCAACAAAAACGAAAGGCAGGTTATAATGATAAATGACGGCAATACCGTTCCAAGCGTTGCAGAAAATGCACCCCAAAAACCCGCGGCACGTGTGCCCACGAAAGTTGCGGTATTTATTGCAATCGGGCCGGGAGTTGATTCGGCTATTGCAACGATATCGAGCATTGTCGATTCTTCAATCCATTTTCTTTTTTCGGCTACTTCGCGTTGTATCAGCGGTAGCATTGCGTAGCCACCGCCGATAGTAAAAGCACCAATTTTAAAGAAAGTGGAAAAAAGCGATAAACACATTTTAAATTTATTCATTAAAATCAACCAACCGTAACTGTAACTTTACATTCTTTTGACCAACCAAGGTGATTACCTATTCTGTATGTGAATGTATCTGTGCCGGTGAAGCCCTTATTAGGATAATATACAAATTCGCCATTTTCGGCAAGTGTAACCGTTCCGTGTTCAGGAGAGAAAGCTAATTGATACAGACTTGTAGTGTCATACTCGGTGTTAAGATTACCGCGAATAGCAGAATCAGCAGACGTGTTTATATAGACATGACCTACCGAGTCGGGACTGATATCAAGCGTTCCTTTGATGAATTGGTAGGTATAATCATACATAAGTCTGACTAACGGGTCGCTCGAATAGCAAGCAGAGTAAAATATAGACACCGCCTGATAGTACATATGAATACAATCATTCATGTATCCGTAGGTTACGCCACCGCTTAGATAATTCATATACTTCTTTAAATAATGTATATCGTTCAAAGCAGATTGATGAATTTCCATTTCCAAGCACATTCCGTTAATCTTAGCGGTATGTGCTGCATTCGGAATACGGTTTGAATCAATTTTCAAATCAAACGCATAGTTAGGTTGCAAGCAACCGACATCAAAACCAAGGGACTCCCAGTTGGTTGCGTTAGATGCGTTATAATACGGTATCCAGAACAGTTCGTAATCCAATTCATCAAACATCGCATTGACCGCTTGAACCGTAGGAGCGCGGTGACCGTCAATTTTTTCACTGAACCAATAGAAACCGCCAAGTTCAAGATATGCATAATTCTTCGAATTGAATTTAGTAATTACTCTTTCGGCATATTTCTGTGCAACGTAAACTCTACCCTCAAGAGTTGTAAGGGTATCGTTCTTTCCATCCGAATCAATGTCGCCGAAGTTTAGCAAGGTATCATCCATATTCGGAATAGCAACGAATACTTTTAATTTATAGTCGGTTAATCCAAGTTTATTCTTAACCGTCAACGCTGTTTTATTAAGTGCGTCGAAGTCACGGTTTTGTGAAAACATCAAATCAAACAAATAGTTCCAATCGGAAGCGGTATTTGTACCACTCGCCTGACCGCCACTCGGAAGTGATGCAGAGGACGGCAAGAACAAATATGAATCGAACATTGTATCGACTATATTACCGTTTTTATCAAGATATGCTACGTAAGGGAGGAAAAAGTTTTGGTCTGTGGTAGCGGAATTATGATAAATTAAGCAAACGTCATTTGCACCAGAAAGAAGCTCATCTGAAGGAGCAGCAAAAGAATTATCGGTTTGTTCATCGCTAAAATACTCGCTCATGTCATACTTTGTCAGCGATTTAACATTGCTTGCGCCATTAATACTTTTTTTACCGGTAACAGTAATTTCATCAACAAAAGCATGAACGTTTACATCAAAATATATCATGATATAACGTGCGCGATAAGTCTTATCAAGTTGTTCGTTTACTGTCACAATGGTTTTGGCAGAGCTACCGATTTTTTTAGGTGTAGCTTCTTTTGCCAAATACCAATCCGTACCGTTTTCGGAAATTACCAACTTTGCAACTGTAGGCAGATAAATACCCATAGATTCATCGTCTAAGAACCTTATCTTAAATGACGAAATCGAGGAAATATGGCCCAAATCGTAGAAAATACTTCTATTACTACCCGAATAGAACTGACACCAATAACCGTTATAGCAATATGTGTCGTTAGTTGTAACACCGTCTGTCAAGAGCTTTGTCGTTTCGGGAGCATTGTACTGCGAAGCAGTTTCATAATCCATATAGCTGTCGGCAACGATTTCATGCGGAAGACCCGAAAGAAGATTTACCGACGTATTAGCATCAACGTCATTTCCCCAATATGACGGTTCAGAGGTAGTAGTAAAATCAAAATCACCGTACATATCTTGGATTATATCTTCGCCCTTTGTATTGCCGTAAACTTCAACTTCTTCTATATAACAACTGCCGTAAGAAGCAGGAGCTGTAAAACGAACGTATTGTGCAGAAAGAAGCTCCTTAAGCATTATACGAAATGCATAATATTCTTGATATTGCTTAGTCGGGTATGCTACACCGACAGTATAAAACTCTTGTCCGTCTTTACTAACACTTACTTCCACATATTTAGGAAGATACATATCGTAATAGGTTCTGCTATAGCAATGGAAAGCAAAACCGTATATGGTATCATTCACATTACCGAGGTCAACGGTTATGGATATCTGTTCGGAAGCATCAATAGAAACCCATTGGTCGACACTCAAGGAAGCTCCAACGCTAAAACCATTGGTAAGTAATTTTAATTCATTACCTGTGCTTGTATCATAGCTTTTACAATCTATTGTATATGAACATCCTGTCGAAATAACAGAAGTGCCAAGACTTTCTTTGAATTTTTGTCCCGAAGACATATACTGACGATTGGTTACAAGCTGAGCGTCGGTCAACGTACTGTTGTTATACGTAGAATCAGTAAAGCTTTCTGTTATAACATCATCTTTGATTTCTTCGCTAACATCTTCACTTACGTCTTCACTAACATCTTCGCTTACGTCTTCGCTTACATCTTCGCTTACGTCTTCACTTACATCTTCGCTTACGTCTTCGCTTACGTCTTCACTCACGTCTTCGCTTACGTCTTCGCTCACTTCTTCGCTTACGTCTTCGCTTACGTCTTCGCTCACTTCTTCGCTTACGTCTTCGCTTACGTCTTCGCTTACGTCTTCGCTTACGTCTTCGCTTACGTCTTCGCTCACATCTTCGCTTACGTCTTCGCTTACGTCTTCGCTCACATCTTCGCTCACGTCACTACTTGTATCATCATTATCTCCGTTATCAATTTCGGGTTGAAGGATTGTATATGTTTTAAGCACGTGGCGTTTAATCAAAACATAGTCGGCAACTTGTACTTCGCCGTTTGAATCTACATCGGCAGAATACAACTGGTCATCATCTAATTCGTACGTGCCAAGTATTGCACGTTTGCACAAAACGTAGTCGGTAGCGTCGATATCGGAATTATTGTCAATATCACCGACAAGACGTTTTGAATTGGTTGTTGCCGTAATGGGGGTTATTGCAGTTGAAAGGAAAATTGCAGCAAGGATACACGCTGTGATTTTTCTTAACATGTGAGCCTCCGTTTAAGTTGATTTTATGTTTCTTTATTTTTAATAATAATATTACATATATCGAAAATTTTATAGTGCTGTAAATACCGTTCCTCGGCAGGTAACCAGATTTCTTTGAACCTTTTGTATCCCTGTTCACCGTTGCGATTGATTATTCGATTCTTTTGTAAATCATGTTCGATATCAAAAAACACTTTTACATCAGCATAATCGCCTAAATTAGGATTAAGACAATATGCACCTTCGATTATATAGCATTTAGAAATCGGCACGTCGACATATTGCGCTATGCGTTGTAGTTGGCAATCGAAAATGCCATATTTAAACGCTTTTTGTGTTTTGATACAGTCAACGACTTCATTTTGAAATCGTTTTAAATCAAAATTACCGTCGTGTTCGGTTATAGATAGATTTCCATTTTCGTCCTTAGGGCGATAGAAATCGTCTGTATGAATCACGGGGATATTAAAGACATTAGCTAATCTGTTCGCCAAGGTAGTCTTACCCGACGAAGACCTACCGTCAAAAGCTATTACCAACGGTGTTTTATAGTTATAGGATTTGATTAAAGTTGAAAAATAATCAAATGCATGTTCGTATTTAAGGTTCATTTTGATGCAACTAATTCTTTTATTCGTTGAAGCACGGAATACGGTATTTTCATATCACCCTGTCCAATACCGATTTCGATATGCGGCTTCATTTTTGCGTGATAGTCGGTGCCACCGCTAATTTCAAGTCCAAGCTCTTTTGCGAGGCTTTGGAAATAGGTCTGCATCTCGGGGGTGTATTCGTTATAATAGCCCTCGATTCCGCACAGGCCAAGAGATTTCAATTTGATGAGAAATTCTCGCAACGTAGCATCGTCAAGCCTTATGAGATGAGGGTGTGCGACAAAGCTGACACCGCCCAAATCGTTAATTAACTTAACTGCCATTTCCGCAGTAAGATATTGGGTACCGTCATAGGCGCACTTTCCGTTAGCAAGGTATTTATCAAAACCTTCTTTTACGCTTTGTGTGTACCCTTTTTCGGCAAGTATCCTCGCAAAATGCGCTCTGCCGATAATACCCGAGGGGGCAATTGCTTGTGCCTCCTCAAGTGTAACGTCAAAACCCAATGCGCGTAATTTATTACAGGTATTAACGGTACGTTGCCAACGAACCGAATTTATATTTTCCAATGCTTTTTTAATGAGTTCTGAACGGTGGTCAATATAAAAGCCTAAAATATGTGTTTCGGTATCCGATTGAACCGAAAATTCGATTCCGGGAACAACTTCAACACCGTATTCCTTTCCTGCGTCTATCGCCTCATCAATACCTGCTATAG
>JAZRUB010000188.1:0-5594 GCA_045652305.1 Eubacteriales bacterium | reverse complement strand
CTTTGCGTTTGTGCAGATAAACGGTTGATGGATTTTACCGATAAAGTGTCTGTTATAATACCGCGAACGATTTTTGCAAACGAACTCGAAACGGTAAAAAAACAGTTGTCGGTTGCCCAAAATATCGGCATAAAAAACGCAACCGTATCGTCGCTTAATCACCTGGCACTTTGTGATGGCATGTATCTTCACGGCGGTTATGTGTTTAATGTTGTGAATAGGGAAACGGTTAATTTTCTCGAAAACCACTCGTTTTCTTCGGTAATGCTGTCCCCCGAAACCGACGGAAAGTTTGTTCGTTTCAGTAAATGCGCACTTGAATATATCGGCTACGGCAGAACACCGCTTATGTATACGAGAACCTGTATAATTCAAAACATCGGCGGTTGCAAGAATCGCGATAAATGTTTTTCGATTCTTACCGACCGAACGGGCGCAAAGTTCCCCGTAATAAGCGAACATAACCATACAAACGTCATCTATAATTCTTTACCTGCCTACCGCCTTGACCGCAAAAGCGAACTGAAAAAGTGCGGAGTGGGACTGCTTACTTTGATGTTCACCGACGAGTCCGAAAAGCAAATGGAAGAAGTCATAAACCTCGCACTTTCGGGCGAAAAACCGAAATTTGAATACACAAGAAGATAAGAAAAAGGACTGTAAAGGCTACTTCTTATAAGGATAATAAACCCCCGACGGATTTTCAAAATCTGTCGGGGGTGTTTTCTTAATAGCGGTCGATAAATTGGAATTTGTTACAACCTAAAATTATCCTCCGTACCAACCTTCTTGCAGTCTTACTTCTGTGGCAATTCCGTTCTTAAAATAAATCTCATACCAAAGAGAATCGTCATATCCCATAATCAGTTCGGGCGTGTTATCCCGAATCATATATGCGCCGTAGCTTATTTCACCTGCGTCATTGTTGTGTGATATTGAAAATGCACCGTATTTGTCAACAATTTTTTCTTCTGTATTACCAATTATAAAGCGGTCATTAAATTTATAGTGAGTAGGGTGATAATACCAAAAAACACCGATTGATATCGCAAGAACTATAACGGTACAAATAGAAGAAATGAGAATTTTCTTTTTCATACAAGTAGCCTCCTTCAAAATCTTATTTATTGTTATGCATTATTCCACATTCTCTTGCGGAAGTATCAACTTTATGCGCTTCGGCAGGATTTTTATTCTGGGGTTTTTCATGGGATAAATATCGCCGTCAAGGTTAAGGTCGATTGGATTTTCGGAAACAAATTGCATCTTTTTACAATGGGTATAGGAGCAAATATCTTTAAATTCGTCAATATGCCGTCCTGCGCGGAATTTGCCGACAAGAGATAGCAATTTGAGTTTGGGAACCGTTTTGATTCTAATAAAATCCATAACACCGTCGCTTATGTCGGAATAAGGTGATGCTTTGAATCCGCCTCCGTAATATCTTCCGTTTGCGGCAATGGCAAACAGATACGGTCCGTTGCTTTCACCGAACGGTTCATCGTCAACAACGAGCGAAAAATAGTTCTTCGTATCGGTGAAAACGCATTTTACAAGCGAAATATTGTATGCCATACTTCCGCTCACAAGCGGAAGTTTTTTATAGTTTTCCTGACCGTTCGCAACGGCGGCGTCAAACCCTGCGGAGATGATATTAAGACTGACACGTTCGTTGTTATCGTCGTCGGTTGCTAAGAGCAAGTCTACGTCAATGATTTTGCCGTTAATAAGTCCGCGCAGACTGCGGAACTTTTCGGCAGGAATGTCAAGACTTTTTATAAAATCGTTGCCCGAGCCGACGGGGACTATCGCAATCGCACAATTATCGCTTCCCGAACGGTAAATGCCGTTTGCAACCTCGGCAAGCGTGCCGTCACCACCACATGAGTAGATATGTATAAAATCCTCGGGATATTCGCGGATATATCTCTCCACCTCGGTTTCGGCAGAGCCTTTGCAGTCGGTCACAAAGATGTCGTATGCATCCGAAATTCCAAGCTTTTCGATAATGACTTTAAGCTTTGCAGTTCTGTCTTTGGTTCCTGCCGCGGGGTTGAGTATAAAAAGATGTCTTGTCATTCTTCTACTCCGATAAATGGGTTTCTGCCGATATCGGCAGGTTTGGGAACAGGGTCTGAAAGTGAAATGATATCTTCGATACCTTTTGCGAACAAAAATGCATTTTTCGTTTCGTCTTTACATTCAAGTACACGTACAGGTTTGTTGATAATATCAATTTCGCCCTTTTTCTTTGCTTTTCGCAAAATTTCGCGTCCGATTTCGTTTGTAGCGAGTACGGTGGTGTAGGTCGGCATATTGTGAACTTGTGTTTGTGTAATGCCAAAAACTATTGCGTTTATGCTCCGTCTTATACGTGCAGAAGTGTAGTTTTTATCGGTACAGTGTTTGATAACGTCTTCAACCGTTGCACATTTAACCGATGCTTGAAGTATTTTTTTGATGAGGTCGTTAGGTGTTGAGTAGAGGTCATTTGAGCAATCACCGCTTGCGTTTATCCGTCGTAACGTGCCGATGAAGAAAGAATCGAGTTTTTTACTATCCCTCGGGAAAGCGACGCCGAGTTCTCGTGAAAGCACCGTTTTAGTGCCGTCGGGGAGTAATTCAAGCATCTTGTTACCGTCTTTAAATGCGCGTATTTCAGACGAGGACATAAGTTCTGTTTCGCGCTTGATTATAAAGGGAACAACGCTTTTTCCGCTCAATGCCGAAAGATATTCAAGCGAAAGAATATTGTTAGGCTTTTTTATTGCTTCTGCCGCCGTTTTGCCAAGCGTTTTTTCGACAATTTTCGTGACCGCTTGGGGATAAGAAACGTTTTTGTTTTCCTCTGCAAACGCTTTCGTTTTTCTTTGGAAATCGTCGCTTTCGATTAGCTTTTGTATTTCGAAAAGTGATTTTTCGTCATCTTCTGCCCCGAATGCAAGTGCGTCAATGCCTATTTTATCTGCGATATGCACACCTGCTTTTGCAAAATCTCTTGCCGAAGAACAGCAAAAAGGAATCGGGAGTTCCAAAACGAGGTCGGCACCGTTGTTAAGCGCTGTTTCGGCGCGGAGATACTTGTCCGCAATCGCGACAGAACCGCGCTGAACGATGTTACCGCTCATGATGCAGACGACACCGTCAAACTCGTTTTTTAATCTTTCCATTTGGAACCGATGACCGAAATGGAACGGGTTGTATTCACATATAACAGAAACGTATTTTTTTGTGTCCATTTGTCAAAAGTTCCTTGGCAAAATACTTGCAATTAGTTGATAAAGGTAGTATAATGAAAAAAACATGAATTGTCAAGTAAGGAGAAACTATGTATATTCTAGTTGTTAACGCAGGTAGCTCTTCGTTAAAGTATCAGCTTTTTGATATGGACACGCAGGAGGTTGCCGCAAAAGGTCTTTGCGAACGTATCGGCATAGACGGTAAACTCACTCACACTTCCACCGGCAAGGAAAAAATCCAAAAGGATATTCCCATGCCTACTCACGCTCAGGCGGTTGCCGCTTTGGTTGAATCGCTTACCGATAAGGAACACGGCTGTATCGAAGATATGTCCGCTATTTCCGCGGTCGGTCACCGTATCGTGCATGGCGGACCTTGGCTTATAAAGAGCGTTCGTGTTGACGATAACGTTATCGCTGACCTCGAAAAATGCCGTGACCTCGCACCTCTTCATACCGTTCCTCACCTTTTGGGTATCCGTGGCTGTATGGAAGTTATGCCCAGCACTCCTCAGGTTTTGGTTATCGACACCGCATTCCACCAGACCATGCCTGCAGAAGCATACACCTATCCGATTAATTACGAAGTTGCTCAAAAGCACAATATCCGTCGTTACGGTTTCCATGGTACTTCTCATAGATACGTTTCTCAGAAAGCTATCGAGTATCTCGGAAATCCCAATGCGAAGATTGTTACTTGCCACCTCGGCAACGGTTCTTCGATAACTGCTGTTGATGCAGGTAAATGTATCGATACTTCCATGGGCTTTACTCCTCTTGAAGGCGTAATCATGGGTTCGCGTTGCGGTGCTATCGACCCTGCTGTTGTTCCCTTCGTTATGGAAAAGGAAAATATCCCCGTTAGCGAAATGGGCAACTGGATGAATAAGCAATGCGGTTTCTTGGGCGTTTCGGGTGTTTCGAGCGACCTTCGTGAAATCACTGCAGCGATTGATTCGGGCAACAAACGTGCCGAACTCGCGTACAACATCCTTGCATATCAGATAAAGAAATATATCGGTTCTTACACCGCCGCAATGAATGGTCTTGACTGCGTGGTATTTACCGCAGGTGTCGGCGAAAACGATGCACGTTTACGTGCACTCGCACTCGAAAATATGTCCTATTACGGCATCGAACTCGATAAGGAAAAGAACGCAACTCGTGGCGAAATCGAAATCAGCACCAAGGATTCTCGCGTTAAGGTTCTTGTAATCCCCACTAACGAGGAACTTGTTATCGCATCCGATACGATGCAGATAATTTCCGAATCGAAATAATGAACCCCGAAAAAGAACAAAAGGTTTCGCACGACGGTCACCGCCAACGCTGTAAAACGCGTGTGCTCACCGACGGTTGCAGAAAGATGACCGACGTTGATTTACTCGAAATGTTGTTGTTCTATGCCGTTCCGAGGATAGATACGCGCAAACAGGCAGAGGAATTGATAAATAAGTTCGGTTCTATCGAGGGCGTTATCAATGCCGAAAGCGATGAACTTACAGAACTTGTCGGCCTTAAAGAAAACGTCAAGGTATATTTTGAGTTGTTGCATGAAATGGTGTCGCGTGTTTCCGTCAGGGAAAACGATACCACCTTTCTCGAGGGCGATAATCTTAAAAAATATCTTATCGAACTTTATAAAAACGTCACAGCTGAAACGGTCTATGCACTTTATTTCGGTACCGACGGGCGTTTTCTCGGAAAGCAACTCGTTTTTAGAGGTGGCGTAAGCTCGGCGCGGTTTTCTCTGCGTACCATAACCGAGGGCGTTATCCGCATCGGAGGAAAGTCGGTCATATTGGCACACAATCATCCGAGCAATGTACTTGTCCCTTCGGGCGATGACATTATTTCTACAAAACGCATCGCGGCACATCTTACCGCCAACGATATAAATCTTTTGGAGCATTATATCGTCGGCAAGGATGACTGGGTGGGAATATTCGAGTTAGAATAAAACAAAATACGGCGCAATCGCGCCCTTTTCTTTATGCTTTTTAATTGTTACATTCAATTACGTATTCTTCAGCAGAGCGCACACCGTCAATGGCGGCGGAGATTATACCGCCTGCATATCCGGCGCCCTCGCCCAAGGGGAAAATGCCTTTTATGTTGCTTTGTCTATCGTCAAAACGCTTTATGCGTATGGGCGAACTGGTTCGGCTCTCAACTGCGGTGAGTATTGCACCATTATCGTCAAACCCTTTGATTTTTCTGCCGAACTCTTTAAACGCTTCTCTAAAAGACTCGTTTATTTCGTCATTGAACAAAACCGAAATATCACACATTTTGACACCGCGCGGATAGGTGGGGGTTATTTCGGAAGATTCGCTTTTAACACCGCGATAATCG
>JAZRUB010000187.1:0-10668 GCA_045652305.1 Eubacteriales bacterium | reverse complement strand
GGGTCGATAATGTATCTTGCAAGAGCGTTACATTGACCTGCAGGACAACGCTTTTCTTTGATGTGAGCTTCGTATTCGTCACGGAAGTAGTGAATTGTGGAAAGTACAGGGTTAGGTGCTGTCTGACCAAGACCGCAAAGCGCGGTTGCTTTAATATTGTTAGCAAGTTCTTCGAGCTTTTCGATATCGCCTTCTTCGCCCTTACCTTCGGTAATGCGGTTAAGGATATCGAGCATTCTTCTTGTACCGATACGGCAGGGAGTACACTTACCGCAGGATTCATCAACGGTGAATTCAAGGAAGAACTTAGCAATATCAACCATACAGTTGTCTTCGTCCATAACGATAAGACCGCCCGAACCCATCATAGAGCCGATAGCCTGCAAGGATTCGTAATCAACGGGAGTATCGATAAGCGAAGCAGGAATACATCCGCCGGAAGGACCGCCGGTCTGTGCAGCCTTAAACTTCTTGCCGTTGGGGATACCGCCACCGATATCTTCGATAATGGTGCGAAGCGGAGTACCCATAGGAATTTCAACAAGACCGGTGTGGTTGATTTTACCACCAAGTGCGAATACCTTAGTACCTGTGGACTTTTCGGTACCCAAAGACTTGAACCAATCAGCACCCTTGTTGATAATCTGTGCAACGTTTGCAAGAGTTTCAACGTTGTTGATGATAGTGGGTTGTTCGAACAAACCTTTAACTGCAGGGAACGGAGGACGAGGTCTGGGTTCACCGCGGTGACCTTCGATAGAAGTAAGAAGCGCGGTTTCTTCACCACAAACGAACGCGCCCGAACCAAGACGGATGTTTACGTCGAAGTTAAAGCCTGTTCCGAATATATTTTTACCGAGAACGCCGTATTCACGAGCCTGTTCAAGAGCGATAGCAAAACGCTTAACTGCAATCGGATATTCTGCACGAACGTATACGAAACCTTCGTCAGCACCGATAGCGTAACCTGCGATAGCCATTGCTTCGATAATTGCGTGGGGGTCGCCTTCGAGAACCGAACGGACCATGAATGCACCGGGGTCGCCTTCGTCAGCGTTACATACAACATATTTCTTGTCAGAAACGCTTGCTTTTGCGAACTGCCATTTTCTTGCGGTCGGGAAGCCTGCGCCGCCTCTGCCGCGAAGACCCGATTCAAGAACCACGTTGATAACTTCGTCGGGAGTCATTTCGGTAAGAACCTTACCCAATGCGAGATATCCGTCGGTAGCTATGTATTCATCGATGCTTTCGGGGTTGATAACACCGCAGTTACGCAATGCAATACGCTGTTGGTCCTTGTAGAAGCCGGTTTCGTTAAGTGCAACGGGGCCGTCAGCCTTTTTACCGCCGCCGATGTCGTCGTAAACCAATCTGTCAACGAGTTTACCTTCAACGAGGTGAGTTTTAACGATTTCAGCAACGTCCTCGGGAGTAACCTGAGAATAGAAAGTTCCTTCGGGGTAAACGATAACGACAGGGCCGAGTGCGCAAAGACCGAAACAGCCGGTCTGAACGATTTTTACGCTGTCGGAAATACCGTTAGCCGCAAGTTCTTTTTCGAAAACGTCGCGGATTTTAACAGAACCGGAGGAAGTACAACCGGTACCGCCACAAACAAGAACGTGTCTTTCATTTTTGTTATCGGATAACGATTTATCTTGCATACGAATCGCGAGACTCTTTTTGAATTCTTCGCGAATCTCGGCAAGTTGAGCCAATGATTTCATTTATTCTATTCCTTTCGACAGTTGATTAATATTTAGCAAGAATATCCTTGATGTCAGCAGGGTCAAGTCTGCCGTAAACGTCTTCGTTGATAACCATTACGGGAGCAAGACCGCAACAACCGAGGCAACGGGTATCCTGAATAGAGAACTTGCCGTCGGGAGTAGTTTCGCCGGATTCGATACCAAGTTGTTTTTTAACTTCGTCAAGAACTGCAGCAGCGCCCTTAACGTAACAAGCGGTACCGGTACATACCGAGATAACATGGTCGCCCTTAGGAGTGAGTGAGAAGAGCGCGTAGAAGGTAGCAACACCGTAGATTTCCGAAACCGGAACGTCGAGCCTATCGGAGATAAGCTGCATAGTTTCGAAAGAAAGGTAGCCGAAAAGCTCTTGAGCCTTCTGCATTACGGGAATAAGTGCGCCTTTAACGTCTTTTTGCTCCGCAATGTAGGATTCAAGTTCGGCAGTTTTGGCCGTAATTTGTTCCTGGGTAAGTGCCATTTAAAAGATTCCTCCTGAGTGATTTATTAACTATTTTCTGACAAAAATCCATCCATTACGCCAACAAGCGCAATGATACAACAACATCATATCACATAATTCACAAAAATGCAATGGTTTTAACCCATTTTCTTTTGCATTTTATATCCATTTTGTGTTTTTTACGCGTTATATTTTGTTTCTATATTCAAGCTCCCAAAAACACCAACCAACGCAAAAAAAGACCACCCGAAGTAAGATTTCGAATCTCCTTTTCGGGTGGATTTTTACATTATTGCACAGAATATTTTTCGAACGTACCGCAGGCACGTGCATCGCACTCGGCAACGATAAGTGCTCCGCTGTCGGTATATTCACATTCAAGCACGGTGGCAAGCCTGTATATCTCCGAAACAACACCCGCTTCGTGGTGCGGAATAAGCAATTTAAGCTTCTTCTTTCCGCTTGCTACAAGCTCGTCGAGTTTTTCCAATAACTCGTCTGTTCCCCGTCCGCTTTTTGCAGAAATTTCGATGCTTCCCATCGGGTACGGAGTATCGCGCAAGGCGATGTCACACTTGTTAAAAACCTCGATTATCGGCTTGTCACCTGCACCAAGCTCGTCAATAAGCGTTTTGGTAACGGCGCGTTTGCGTTCGCGCTCGGTTATTTCCTCGCTCGCATCGGTAATAAGGATTATATAATCGGCATATTTCAGCTCTTCAAGCGTGGACTTAAACGCCTTAAACAAATGCGCCGGCAAACGGTCGATAAACCCAACCGTATCGGTAAGCAGCATCTCGGCTCCGCTTGGCAAAGTAAGTCTGCGCGTCGTCGGGTCGAGCGTTGCAAAAAGCTTATCCTCTGCCAATATTCCCGCATCGGTAAGCGTGTTAAGCAAAGTAGACTTTCCTGCGTTGGTATATCCGATTATCGCCGCAGATTTAATACCCGAACGTGCACGTGAGGCGCGCTTCACCGCGCGGGTGCGCTCGATTTCTTTAATTTCTTCCGAAAGTGCGGCTATACGGCGTTTGATGTGACGTCGGTCGCTTTCCAACTTCGATTCACCGGGACCTCTCGTACCGATACCGCCGCCAAGACGCGACAAGTCTTTACCTCTACCCGTAAGTCTGGGCGCGGTATATCTCAAACACGCAATCTCGACCTGCAATTTACCCTCGCCCGTCACAGCGTGAAGCGCGAAAATATCAAGTATAAGCATCGTGCGGTCTATAACACGAACGTTTGGAATTTCTTTCTCGAGATTGGCTATCTGCGAAGGGGTAAGCTCGTTGTCGAATACGATTAACGAAATATCACCGTCGTTAGCGACAAACTCGGCTATTTCCTTAACCTTTCCGCTACCGATATAGGTTGCCTTGTCTGGAGATACGCGATTTTGTATAACACGCGCAACCTCCTCTCCTCCTGCCGTTTCGAGTAGTCTTTTAAGCTCGTCAAGCGAACGCATACATTCGTCAAGATTATCCGAAGTCGATACCGAAACAAGCAAGGCTCGGCTTAATTCTATCTCATCGCTTATATTCATGTTTTCCATATATCAAAAACCTCGTTTCAAAATGTTATTGTTCCCACATCGGGGACATTAACACAAAAATAAAGCGACACAAAAAGTGTCGCTTCGTTTGCATGAACTATGCTACAATTAGTCGAGGTTAAATTTCTTCTTGAACTTATCTACACGTCCGCCTGCGTCAACAAACTTCTGCTTGCCGGTGAAGAACGGATGGCATTTAGAACAAATATCAACCTTTACGTTATCCTTTACGGATTTGGTAACATATTCGGCGCCACAAGCACACTTAATAGTGGTGGTCTTGTAATCGGGATGGATTCCCTGCTTCATTTTATAAATCCTCTCTTTCATATGATAAGGAACAGTCGTTCCGCTATTTCGCACAGTAAAGTATAACACGTATAAAACAAAAATGCAATACCTTTTTTCGAATTTTTATAAATTTTCTTAATAAGCCGCATAGACGTGAAAATATCGGTTTATTTGTACTTGCATTTTAGGGTGTAAGATATTATAATGTAATATTGTATGATATGTTCGGAGGAACTTATTATGAAGCTTAAATACCTCGGCACCGCCGCAGCAGAGGGTTGGCCTGCGCTGTTTTGCAGGTGCGAGTATTGCGAAAATGCAAGAAAATCAGGCGGAAAGGACATCCGCACAAGGTCGCAGGCGTTAATCAATGATGATTTGCTTATTGACTTCCCTGTTGATACCTATATGCACGCTGTAACAAATCGGCTTGACCTGTCAGCGGTGAAATACTGTTTTGTCACCCACTCACACCTCGACCATTTTGCGCCGACCGACGTTTTCTTGCGAAATACCGATTTTTATGCACATAATATGACAACACCCACGTTGACGTTTTACGGTAACGATGACGTTATAGATAAACTCAAAAAGACGGTAAAAGTTTACGCCTCAGACGAGGCAAAGCCCTCTGTCGAGTATGACGAAATAAAAGCATATAAAACCGTTTGCGTAGGCAGATACAAGGTAACTCCCCTGCCTGCCAATCATAAAAATAACGAATCGGCTTTTGTTTATCTAATCGAAAGCGACGACGGAAGCATCTTGTATTTGCACGATACCGGACTTTTGTATGACGAGGTTTACGACTATCTCAAAGCAAAAGGTGTACGCGTAGGACTTGTAAGCTACGACTGCACCTACGTCGTGCTTAAAAGTGCAGGCGGTCACATGGGACTCGACTCTGTCCCTATTGTCAGAAAGCGCTTAGAGGAAATAGGCGTTTCAGATGAAAACACCGTATCCGTCGTAAACCATTTCTCGCACAACGGAAAATTGTCCCACGATGAATTGTGCAGAGAATCCGAAAAAATAGGATTCATCACCGCCTACGACGGTATGGAAATAGAAGTTCATTAGTCCGATTAATACGGAGGATTTAAATGTATAGATTGAAAAAATTACTATCAATATGTCTTGTAGCGTTAATGCTATTGACGTTGTTTGCCGTTTCACCCTTGGCGGCGGAAGACGGTAACTTTATATATATTTACGGTGAAAACATAACAAGACGTGCCGACACCGCTATAATATACAGAGGTATCGCCTCAACAGGTCAGACCGCGTGGGGACACGATATTGTCATTAATCAAGACTGGGTTGTAACCGATATAATCGAAAGCGGTGCTTCGGAGGGTGAAAATCTTTCCATCCCCGATGGTCACATCGTAATCTCCGCCGCAGGCAATAAGGTTCAATGGTTTAAGAATAACGTAAAAAAAGGCAGCAAGCTTTTTTACGACCAATATACCAAACGTCTTTTCGTCTGCGATGATAAAGGCGATTTCGACCCCTATTTTTCTGTCGAAAAGTCAATCACGGGCGAAGGAAATTATTTAATTTCAAACCCCGAAATAAGCGGTACTCCCACCTATACCTACGACGTCGCAATCAATGCCGACGGTACGGTAGTTGAACGCGGAAGCAACGTCACTGCTCCCGAGGGCGGTTTTATAATCTCGGCTGCAACCGTAAGCGATAAGGAGTTTCTTATCACTCATACCCCTCTCGGTTCAAAATGCGTAGTTTCCGAGGGTGTCGCAACCTTTTCTTATGACAAAACCATGCTTCAAACCACAGCAGAGCTTGAAATCGCACGTTCGGAAGCGATTTTCCAAACCGCAAAAGCTTCGTTCTACTATATAGACGTAGCTTCGGTTGAAACTGCTATAAACGAAATCAAAACCGAAATACCCGAAAAGCTCGATTATAAAGCGCTTGTTGCGATTTTAGATAAACTCGAAAACAACGTAAACCGCGTTTGCAATGATACAGATTCAAACGAGCTTCGTGCCGCATTCCACACCCCGAACGAAACCGATAAAACACAGGTACGCAAAATCGTTCAGACCGCAAAAGCAAACGGACTAAACACCTTGTTCCTACGCGTCAGCAACGGCTACGGAACCTTTATTCCGCTTCCCGAAAGCAACCGCTTCAAGCAGGATGACAAATTCGGCGGATTCGACCTTTTGGAAGCATATATCGAGGTTTGCGAAAAAGAAAATATCGCACTCGGTCTTTCGGTCGACGTTTATTATAACGAATACGCCTCTGTCGCCGCTTCGGATTGGTTGACCGTCACCAACGGAACCGAAACGGGATTGCGCGATAAATACTTCTCACCCGCTTCGATTGGATTCAAAGACCATTTTATCGATTACATCGAATATATCGTCAGCAATTACGATATATCTACCGTATTGCTCGATTATTTAAGATACCCCAAATTCCGCGAGGACTGCGACTTGGGTTACGATTACGACACAATAGCAGGCTTTGCCAAGGAATACAGCGTTCCGTTAGCGGAAGCCGAAGCAATAAAAACCCAACTTTTCGATTCGCCTCATTGGCAAAAATGGGTTGAATACCGCATGAGCCTGGTTACCGACATGGCAAAATCGATTTCCGACACTATAAAATCATCTCGCACAGACGTTAACCTCATTGCAATTTCCCAGCGCGACAGCGTAGACCATTTCTATATGCAGGATACTTTAAAATGGCTTGAAGACGGCATTGTAGACGGCATCTGCCTTTCGTTTTATGAAAGAGATGCGTTGGAAAATGACGTGATTGACCAGCTTGCCTACGATGACGGACTTGTAAGTTCCAAAGGTGAAATAATCGGTTCGTATACAGGCAAAAACGCATTTTTCTTCACCGCTTTCGAGGCATCCAAAAACCTCACACCCGAAACACTTTCGGGCATGATGACCGAATCCCGCAATATCGGCGCAGACGGTTTTGTGTTTAGCAACCTTAACGATTACGTTGCGCAAAATTACTACGTTTCGCTTTCAAAGGACAACATGGCAAACGAGGCGCTCTCGCCTATCGCGCCCCCTGTTGAAACGATGAAGAAAACGCTCGAAATCGCAAAAGATAAAATCAATAATTCAATCCTTGCAAACGGCGGATGTGACGAAGACACCGCATCGACCGCTTCGGCGAAAATAAACGATGCGTTGCTATTGCTCGAATCTTCTATTTTGACACACGAGCAAGCCACCACGCTTGAAAGCGACATTGCCATAATTTTCGCATCGAGTGCGGCAAAACAAACGGTATTAAAAGAATTTCAGGCCATAACCAAAATGGCATTGCTCTACAAAGAAAAGGTCGAAATAGAGCAACCCGTAACCCCTCCCGAAGAATCGTCAACTCCCGAAGAAAGCGATACTTCGTCGGAAACAACATCGGACACTTCCGAAACAATTTCAACCGACAGCCCGATAATCGAGGACAATGACAATGACAAACTCAATATCAACGTCGGAAATATTCTAATATATGCTTTTGTCGGCATCACGACTATCGTTGCTTTTGTCGCTATAATCATAGGAATCAAACGCAAAAACAAGCGCCCTGTCAACCGTCACATGCCCAAAGCAAGTTTTAATGAAAACGAAAACGGCAACAAAGAGGAATAAAAGAAAGAAAAGTGTTGACTTGACGGCATTGTTGGTGTATAATCATTACGATGTTTATGTCAGATAAATAATTTGGAGGATATCATTATGAAACATATCAAAACTATCGAAACTCGTAACCTTTGCGAAAGCGCTAAAAACGGCGGTTGCGGCGAATGCCAAACTTCCTGCCAGTCTGCTTGCAAGACCAGCTGCCGGATTGCTAATCAGCAGTGCGAAAACAAAAAGGAAAGCAAATAAGTTTATTTGGGAAGTGCCGCCGCATGGCGGCATTTTTTCATAACCGACGAGGCTATTATGATTCATCAGTATAAATTAAACGGATATAATATCGTGCTCGACATCTGTTCGGGTTCTGTTCATGCGGTTGATGACGTCGCGTACGACATCATTTCGATGTTCGAGGATAAGGAAAAGGAACTATTAATTTCCGAAATTAAAGAAAAATATCTCGGCATCGACGGAATAACCGAAGATGACATTTACGACTGTTACGAACAGGTAAACGAACTCAAATCGATGGGCAAGCTCTTTACTCCCGACAACTTCAGCCCCATGGCAGGAGAATTAAAGAGAAAGACGTCGGGCGTAATCAAAGCGTTGTGTATACATATCGCGCATACCTGCAACCTTAACTGTTCTTACTGTTTCGCAAGTCAGGGCAAATATCACGGCGACCGTGCGTTGATGAGCTTTGAGGTAGG
This sequence comes from Eubacteriales bacterium, assembly GCA_045652305.1. Taxonomy (GTDB): domain Bacteria; phylum Bacillota; class Clostridia; order Oscillospirales; family CAG-382; genus Coliplasma. The sequence goes on along the minus strand of JAZRUB010000187.1, from coordinate 2,248 downwards.
CAAGCGCGCACTCGATTTTCTTGTTGAAAATTCAGGAACCAGACGTAATCTCGAGGTCGACTTCTTCGGCGGCGAGCCGTTGATGAATTTCGACGTTGTAAAACAGCTTGTCGCATACGCAAGAAGTATCGAAAAAGAACATAACAAGAACTTCCGTTTTACGCTTACCACAAACGGCGTACTTATTGATGATGACGTTATCGAATTTGCCAATAAAGAAATGAGCAACGTCGTATTGAGTCTCGACGGACGAAAAGAAGTTCACGACCGTTTCCGTGTCGACTATAACGGTGTCGGCAGTTGGGAGAAAATCGTACCTAAGTTCCAAAAGCTCGTCAAAGCACGCAACGGCAAGGATTATTACATGCGCGGTACGTTTACCCACGCAAACCCCGATTTTCTCAACGATATACAAACCATGCTCGATTTAGGATTTAACGAGCTTAGCATGGAACCCGTTGTTTGCGCCTCGGGCGACCCTTCGGAATTGACGGAAGCAGATTTGCCGATTGTACTCGACCAGTACGAAAAATTGGCAGAGCTCATGTTAAAACGCGAAAAAGAGGGCAAACCCTTTACCTTCTATCACTATATGATTGACCTTTCGGGCGGACCTTGTATATACAAACGTATTTCGGGTTGCGGTTCAGGTACCGAATATATGGCGGTTACACCTTGGGGCGATTTGTACCCCTGCCACCAGTTCGTCGGCGACGAAAAATTCAAGTTGGGCGACGTTTGGAACGGTGTAGATAATATAGCTATTCAAAACGAATTTTTAGAATGTAACGTATACGCAAGAAGCGAATGTAAGGACTGCTGGGCAAAGCTCTATTGCTCGGGCGGATGCGCCGCTAACGCATACCATTCTACCGGCTCGGTAAAGGGTGTTTACGAATACGGTTGCAAACTCTTCCGCAAGAGAATGGAATGTGCCATAATGGTCGCAGTTGCAAAATCGCTTAAAGACGAATGATGAATACACCTATTTGTGATTTTATAGCCAAATATTGTAATAAAGACGCATTGCGTCTTCACATGCCGGGGCATAAGGGAAAAGAGTTGCTCGGATTCGAAAGGTTTGACATCACCGAAATAAACGGTGCAGACAGCCTGTTCACCGCAAACGGCATCATTGCCGAAAGCGAAAAGAACGCAAGCGAGCTTTTCGGATGCAACACTTTTTACTCTACCGAGGGTTCGTCACATTGCATACGCGCCATGCTCTATATGCTAAAGATGTGCGGATGCAAAAAGATTTTCGCAAGCCGAAATTCACACAAAACGTTTTTAACAGCTCTCGCCTTGTTGGATATAGACGTCGAATGGCTATATCCCCAAAAGAGCGAAAACTATCTTTCGGTTGATATAGACGTTACCGCACTCGACAAAATGCTCGAACGCGATAGCGGCGTAAAAGCGGTCTATGTCACCTCCCCCGATTATCTCGGCAATATTGCGGATATAGCAGAGATTTCAAGGATATGTAAAAAGCATAACGCATATCTTTGTGTCGATAACGCTCACGGTGCATATCTTAAATTCCTAAACGAATCACGTCACCCTATTGATTTGGGTGCAGATATGTGTTGCGATTCTGCTCACAAAACCTTACCCGTACTTACGGGAGGTGCATATCTTCATATCTCGAAAAATGCAGATAACCGTTTTTGCAAACTCGCAAAAAATGCGCTGTCACTTTTCGGCTCGACAAGCCCGTCGTACCTTATACTTCAATCGCTGGATTACGCAAATTACTACCTTGCAGACGGATATAAAGAACGTATTGCCGACTTTGTATTGCATATAAATAATATCAAGGAATCCTTGATTAATAACGGATACGTTTTGTCGGGTAACGAAGATTTAAAGATTGTCATAAAAACAAAAGAATACGGCTATCACGGAAACGAATTTGCCGATATTCTCGAAAAAAATAATATATTTTGCGAATTTGCCGATAACGACCATCTCGTCTTGATGCTTTCGCTTGAAAACGGCACTTGCGGATTGTCAAAACTGCAAAAGGTTCTGCTGTCTATCCCCCAAAAAGAGAAAATCAACGAACCTATACCCATATTAGGCAAACCCGAAAGAGTAAAAACGGTACGCGAAGCGGTCTTTTCCGAAAGCGAGATTATTAAATCAAGCGAAAGTATGGGACGCGTCTTGGCGCAATTCAATATCGCCTGTCCCCCTGCGGTGCCGATAGTGGTCTGCGGTGAAAGGATAGACGAAAACGCAATTA
>JAZRUB010000186.1:0-4618 GCA_045652305.1 Eubacteriales bacterium | reverse complement strand
ATGATGAACTACTACCTCCCCTTGAAGGGCATCGCTTCCATGCACTGCTCCGCAAACACCGATATGAACGGCGAAAACACCGCACTCTTCTTCGGTCTTTCCGGTACCGGTAAAACCACCCTTTCTACCGACCCCAAGCGTTTGCTCATCGGTGACGACGAACACGGTTGGGACGATAACGGCGTATTCAACTTCGAAGGTGGTTGCTACGCAAAGGTTATCAACCTTGATAAGGATTCCGAACCCGATATCTATAACGCTATCAAACGTAACGCACTTCTTGAAAACGTTACTCTTGACGAAAACGGTGTTTGCGACTTCGCAGACGGTTCTGTAACCGAAAACACTCGTGTTTCTTATCCTATCGACCATATCCAAAACATCGTTCGTCCCGTTTCCGCAGCACCTGCAGCAAAGAACGTAATCTTCCTTTCTGCTGATGCATTCGGTGTACTTCCTCCTGTTTCTATCCTTACTCCTGTACAGGCTCAGTACTACTTCCTCTCCGGCTTCACTGCAAAACTCGCAGGTACCGAACGCGGAATCAAAGAACCTACTCCTACCTTCTCTGCTTGCTTCGGTCAGGCGTTCCTCGAACTCCACCCCACCAAGTATGCTGAAGAACTCGTTAAGAAGATGGAAGTTAGCGGCGCGAAGGCTTACCTCGTAAATACCGGCTGGAACGGAACCGGCAAGCGTATCTCCATTAAGGATACTCGCGGTATCATCGACGGCATCCTCAGCGGCGATATCCTCAACGCTCCTACCAAGAAGATTCCTTACTTCGATTTCGAAGTTCCCACCGAACTCAACGGTGTTGATTCCGGTATTCTTGACCCCCGTGACACTTACGCAGATGCTGCTGAATGGGAAGAAAAGGCAAAAGACCTCGCTTCTCGTTTCATCAAGAACTTCGTTAAGTACACCGGCAACGATGCAGGTAAGGCACTTGTTGAAGCAGGTCCCAAGCTTTAATAGTATCTAATTCATATATCTCCTTTTAGAATCATAAACAGGACCCACCATGCACTAATCTGCACGGTGGGTTTTGTTTTGCGGATTTTATTGACGCTATTGAAACTGCTCTTAAAATGTGATATAATATCAAAAAACAATAAAAAAGGTTGACAGCTATGATACCGAAAGATTATATTGTTACAAGAATAGAGGGCGAATATGCCTATCTTAAAGAAATAGATTCAACAAATAATGACGAAATATTCATAGCACTTGCGCTTTTGCCGTTGGGCATAGACATTGGCACAAAACTTCATTACGAAATGCTCGAATACAGTATCGTGGAATAAAGGTGAAAAATGGATAAAAAATCAATGATACAAGCGCTTAAATTTGCATTATTTTCGGCGTCGGCAGGTATAATACAGGCTGCATCCTGTGCGTTGTTTCTTGAAGTGTTCAAGTGGGTATATTGGGTCTCTTATCTCGTTTCGCTTGTTCTTTCTGTTCTATGGAACTTTACGCTTAACCGTAAATTTACTTTTAAATCCGCCACAAATATCCCGAAAGCAATGGCAAAGGTTTTCGGGTATTACCTTGTGTTCACCCCGCTGTCAACATGGCTCGGGCATGTGGCTGAAAGTTCCGGCGTGAACGAGTATATCGTCCTTGCAGTCACTATGCTAACAAACCTGATAACCGAATTTCTTTTCTGTAAATTTGTTGTTTACCGCAAAGAGGAGTCTATGGATAAATAAAACATAAGAAGCTTTTTCAAATAAAAATTTGCGATTTGTTTGAGGACTACCATGAATGATAAATTCTTTAACACTTTGAACGAATGGGGTATACCGATTTCGTGGACATTTATTAAAATCGGAATGACTTTCAATGAGTATGATTTCAAAATCAAATCACAAGATGTTTTCGATTATGCGTCTTATTTGCTCGAAAATAATCCTGAAAAGGAAGATTCTCTAACAAAAATTTTGGCAAATTACGGAGATGATAACGAAATTTATAATGATGTAATTAATCTTTCCGAAAAAGAAAATGCCGATATGGATATCGAAAACCGAAAGTGGATAATATATACGCTTCATCTCGCGTTATCCTCGATTTCAAAACCGCCGACACACGATGATTTATTTATGCTCGGAAATTTGTGGTACTGTTTAGGTATGCCGGCGCACTATCCTTGGGATGTGAAGCAAAACGAGTACATTAAATGTGAAGATATCCAACAAATGCTTTCTGTGCATTATGACTGGATAAATTCCGAAATAGAATTCTTTAAAAGTAGGTATACAAAACAATATAATCATTGAAAAAGCAAAAACTCTGTGTTATTATATCGACATTGAATCTGATGTTTCCTTGGAGGAATAAATATGAGTATTCGTATAGGAATTTATGGTTACGGCAACCTCGGCAGAGGTGTCGAATCGGCAATACGCCAAAATAAAGATATGGAACTTGTTGCGGTCTTTACGCGTCGCGAACCGACGTCGTTGAAGATAGCGACCGAGGGTGTTCCCGTTTATCACGTCGATAAAGCACCTGAACTGGTTAATGATATCGACGTTATGATTCTTTGCGGAGGCAGTGCTACCGATTTGCCGAAGCAAACCCCTGAACTCGCGAAGTATTTTAATGTTGTTGATAGCTTTGATACCCATGCAAAAATTCCCGAACATTTCATGAACGTAGATAAAGTTGCGTCTGAATCGGGTAAGGTTGCTATGATATCGGTTGGTTGGGACCCGGGTATGTTCTCGCTAAATCGCCTTTATGCAGCTGCTATATTGCCCGAGGGAAAGGATTATACTTTTTGGGGTAAGGGTGTGTCGCAGGGACATTCCGACGCTATTAGGCGAATAGAGGGTGTCATTGATGCAAAACAGTATACTATACCCGTTGAATCTGCACTTGATGCCGTAAGAAGCGGAACCAATCCCGAACTTACTACAAGACAAAAACATATCCGTGAATGCTTTGTTGTGGCAGAAGACGGTGCTGACCTCAACCGTATTGAAGCCGAAATAAAAACCATGCCCAACTATTTCGCCGATTACGATACAACTGTGCATTTTATAACCAAGGAAGAACTATTGGCTAACCATAGCGGAATCCCTCACGGCGGATTTGTTATCAGAAGCGGAAAAACAGGCCTTAATTCCGAACATAGCCATATTATCGAATATAGCTTAAAACTCGATTCCAATCCTGAGTTTACTGCATCGGTAATCGTTGCCTATGCACGTGCAACGTATAGAATGAATAAAGAGGGAATGAAAGGCTGTAAGACTGTCTTTGATGTTCCTCCTGCATATTTAAGCATGAAATCGGCAGAAGAACTTCGTAAGGAAATGCTTTGAGGTGCAAAGGATGAATAAAAAGCAAAAAATACTCATCGGCATTCTTGTATCTCTTGTGGTTAGTGCTGTCGCTTTTTATATATATGATATTGTGGTTAACGGAACTCCGTATAGTGAGCATCTCCTCAAAGTTGTCATTCTTTTGTTTTCGCTCGGCGCTTCGGTGTCACGCATATGCAGCGGCGCAAATGGCAGGAAACCGCTTTCGTTCTATGAAAAAAGTTACCCTCAGCACTTGAAAGACGTATATACGCGTGACGCGAAATCACGTAAAAAATTGCTCGAAGCAATTCGCTTATTTAATGAGGGTAAATACAAAAATGCTATTTCTATCCTTGATGCTCTTAAAGCCAAGCGTCCGTCTAAAAACGATATGGCGGCAGTCTGTCTGTTTTCCGCTTTATGTTACGAGCGCTGGGGTATTAGTCATAAAGCGGTTGAAGAATATAAGCAGTTGATTGTTAATGACCCGACAAATTCTACTGCTCTTAGCAATCTCGGTTCGCTATATAAGGAAAACGGCGAGTACGCAAATGCAGAAGATTGTTATTTGAAAGCAATAGAATGTAAACCCGATAATCATTTTGCTTATAATAATCTTGCACAACTTTATTTTGCTGAACGTGAAATAGAAGGCGCGTTGAAGTATGCTCATAAATCACTTGAACTCTCAAATAATTTCAGACCTGCCGCAACCTTACTTGCTATAATCTACTGCGCAATTGATGAAAACGAAAAATACGCCCATTACCGTCATATTGCCGTAACCAACGGTGCTGACGGGGACGTGATTGAGGATTTGGCGTGGGAACTTCGTATATCGCTTGAGGAAGAAAATCAAACGGCAGAGTAAATTCGGCTTTTTGTAATGACATTTCGAACGATAGTTGTTTGCTTTTGTTCGAAATGTCATATTGACAATGTTGGTACGCTGTGATATAATTTTATGAAATAAGTCCAAAACGCATTTTGCGACTAATAGAACGGCTAAAAAGAGGTACACTATGTCTGCATTGGCAAAGTACAAGTTCATTCGACCCGAAGCGAATCACGATTTCGTACGTAAAGCCGAGGGCGCTTTTTCCTCTTTTTCGGAATTGCTTTTGGGTTCAAAAGAATATGTTATTTTTCCCGGTTTTTGCGACGTGCATGTGCATTTTCGTGAACCGGGTTTTTCTTATAAAGAAACGATAGAACGCGGTTCACTCTCTGCGGCAAGGGGCGGTTATACTGCGGTTTGCACAATGCCTAACCTAAACCCTGTTCCCGACAGCACCGAGAAT
>JAZRUB010000185.1:0-4703 GCA_045652305.1 Eubacteriales bacterium | reverse complement strand
GGGAACGTTCTTACCGCAAGCGATATAGTCGAGGAAGAACAAAGGCTTTGCGCCTACGCAAACAACGTCGTTTACGCACATCGCAACGCAGTCGATACCGATTGTATCGTGCTTATCCATAAGGATAGCGAGTTTCAATTTAGTACCTACACCGTCGGTGCCCGATACAAGAACAGGTTCTTCCATTCCTGCGATATTTAAACCAAAGCAACCGCCAAAACCGCCGACGTCGTCAAGACAGCCTTCGTTTCTGGTTCTTGCTATATGTTTTTTCATGAGTTCAACGGCTTTATATCCCGCAGTTATATCAACACCTGCTGCCGCGTAACTTTCAGACCTGGATTGATTATGCATAATTCTTTATTCCTTTCCGCTCCAGCAATATGTACAGAGTTTACATTCATCTATACCGATTGCTTTAATAATTCCCTCAAGTGATTGAAATTCGAGAGAGGCAAAACCTAATTTTTCACAGATTGCCTGTCTGAACTTTTTACCTCTTTCGGTAGAGGAGTCGCTATATTCTGATATATACTTGAAACCTTCCTCGCCCTCGAGTTCCATTATGATACGTCTGCCGAGCAGTTCCATATCGTCTCTATTGCGCGAGAAGTTTAAATATTTACAGCCGTACATTATCGGCGGACATGCAGAACGCATGTGCACTGCTTTCGCACCGTTTTCGTAGAGAAAATCTACCGTTTCTTTCAACTGTGTTCCGCGAACTATCGAATCGTCCACGAAAAGAAGGCTTTTATCGGTTATAAGGTCGTGAATGGGGATTTGTTTCATCTTTGCGACCTTACAGCGTTCCGCTTGGCGCGAGGACATAAAACTTCTCGGCCAAGTGGGGGTATACTTAATAAACGGACGTGCAAACGGGATACGGCTCTTATTAGCGTAGCCTATTGCGTGAGGAGTACCCGAATCGGGAACGCCACCGACGTAGTCGATATCGTCATACTTCCCTGTCGCCATATCTGCTTCTGCCATTATCTCGCCGTTTCTGTATCGCATCATTTCGACATTCACACCCTCGTAATCCGAGGTTGAATAGCCGTAATACGACCAAAGGAACGCACAGATACGCATTTCTTTGCCTGCAGAGGCAAGTTGAGTTACACCTTCAGAAGTTATCTCTACAATTTCACCGGGGCCGAGTTCTTTTTCATCTACGTAGCCTAACTTTTTATAAGCGAACGATTCAAAAGATACGCTGTAACCATCTTCCGCCTTGCCCACAAGCACGGGGATTCTTCCCAATCTATCGCGCGCGGCAATTATCGAGCCGTTATCGCGGAGGATGAGTATCGAAGCAGAGCCGTCGATAACCTCCTGAGCATAACGGATGCCCTCAACGAAGTTTTCCTTACGGTTGATTAATGCAGCTATAAGTTCGGTATTATTAACCGCGCCGCCCGTCATCGCATCGAAGTGGTCATATCCCGATGAGAGACACTTTTCGATAAGCTCGTCGGCATTGTTTATCATACCGATAAAGCATACTGCATACGAACCCAAATGAGAACGGATAAGCAATGGTTGAGGTTCGGAATCGCTTATACAGCCGATTGCCGAATTGCCGTGCATATCCTCTAAAATATGGTCAAATTTGGTTCTGAAAGGTGAGTTTTCGATATTATGTATTACACGTTGCAGACCGATTTCTTTATCAAATGCCGCCATACCGCCACGGCGTGTGCCGAGGTGGGAGTGATAGTCGGTTCCGAAAAACACATCTGCCAACGCATCGCGTTTTGACGCTACACCAAAAAATCCGCCCATGAGTCATCCTTACTTTCTATGAGTTTTTACACGCATCAAGTGCGCTCAATCGGTTTACGCGAAGAAAAGCTCGGAAAGTGTCATGGGGTCGATATATTCGCCATCCTTATAAACACGCATATTACCGGAAGCGATTTCGTCGATAAGCATTACGCTACCGTCTGCGTCGTAACCGAATTCAAATTTAATATCGTAAAGAACGAGTCCCTTTTCTTTAAGGTCGTCTGCTACGATTTGAGTGATTTTTTGTGTCATAGCCTTGATGTCTTCATACTGCTGTGCAGTCATAACGCCAAGGTCAACAAGACCGTCTTTTGTTACGAGGGGGTCGCCCTTTTCGTCGTTCTTAAAGGTAGTTTCAACGTAAGCGGGAAGGTCTGCGCCCTCTTCGATATAGTCGCTGTAACGGCGATAGAAGCTACCAACTGCTTTATGACGGCAGATAACTTCAAGACCTTTGCCGAATACCTTTGCAGGACGAACTTCCATTGTGGTGTTTTCAAGGTCAGCACTTATATAATGAGTTTTGATACCTGCAGCATTAACCTTTTCGAAGAAATATATAGACATACGGAGATTTACATCACCGACGCCGTCGATAGTAAGACCAACCGAGTTTTCACCGGGGTCAAACACACCGTCTTTACCGGTACAGTCATCTTTGAATTTCAAAAGGCAGTTGCCGTTGTCGAGTGCGAATACGTCGTTGGTTTTTCCTGTGTAAACGAGTTTCATTTTTAAAATCTCCTATATGTAAAATTAAATTTTATAACTTAAAGTCTAGACATTATATCAGCATCTTTTTGAAGTACCGCATTTGCATCGGATGCGCGTTTAGCATCAAGTCTTTGTGCGAGATTTGCATCCTCTACCGCAAGAATCTGCGCCGCCAGAAGTGCGGCGTTTGCACCGCCGTTTACCGCAACGGTAGCTACGGGTATACCCGTAGGCATTTGAACAGTAGCAAGAAGTGCATCCATGCCGTCAAAAACGGGACCTTTACAAGGAATACCGATTACGGGCAAGGTTGTATTTGCGGCAACCGCGCCTGCAAGATGCGCCGCCATGCCTGCCGCCGCGATTATTACACCAAAACCGTTTTTACGTGCATTGAGCGAAAAATCACGCGCTTGTTCGGGCGTACGGTGAGCAGAATAAACATGCACCTCAAACGGTATTTCGAGTGAGGAAAGCATATCGGTAGCCTTTTTGATAATGGGAAGGTCGCTATCGCTTCCCATGACGATTCCAACTTTTTTCATAGGACACTCCTTTTCAAATCAAAAGGGCGCACTTACTCAAGGAGTAAATGCGCCCAGACGGTCGGCAATTATCTGAAAAAACGTGATGTTTTTCAGGAGTCTATGCTTGAACTTTAACATTAAAAAGCATAGAGCAGTTCTTTGTTCCCATGTGGTGCTCCACAATAATCCGTCAGTCGCAAAGAACTCATTAACTTACGCGAATAATTATATCATAACAGCATTTTCGTGTCAAGATACGACAGCACATTTTATGCGAATTTTGGAGCAAAAAATGCACTATTTTTCAATACGCGATTCGCAATATGCGCAACGCAAACCATCTTCGGTTTTTACTGCTTTGTTTACAAGTCCGCGTTCGGTTTTTGATATACAACGACTGTTCGTGCAGGGAGAAGATTCAACATATTCTTTGCATTTGCAAGAAGTGTCTTTTTCTGCTTCGCCAAGCAATTTAAGAATAAGCGCTTTACGCATATTCTTGCCGTTTAGAACCTGTTTGAAATAACACGCGCGAGGGTCGGAATCGACAGAAACGCTTATTTCATCAACACGAGGAAGCGGATGAAGTATAGCCATGTCCGACTTTGCATCAACCAACTTTTCCGCAGTGAGAATATAACTGTTCTTCAAACGTTCATATTCCGCTTGATCGTCAAAGCGTTCGCCCTGAACACGTGTCATATAGAGTATATCAAGTTCGGGAAGCGCATCTTCAAGCGAAGTTGTTTCGACACAAGGCATATTATACTTTTCGATAACTTCTTTTTTGATATAATCGGGAATAACAAGTTCTTTCGGAGAGATAAGCACGAGTTTAATTCCCTCATAACGCGAAAGCGCATGGATAAGCGAATGAACAGGTCTGCCGTACTTCAAGTCGCCGCAGAAACCGACGGTAAGGTTATCAAAACGTCCTTTTTCGCGATGTATTGTCAAAAGGTCGGCAAGTGTTTGAGTGGGGTGAGCATGTCCGCCATCGCCTGCATTTATTACAGGAATACTTGCATTAAGTGAGGCGACCATAGGTGCACCCTCCAAAGGATGACGCATTGCTATTATGTCCGCATAACAGCTTATAACACGTGCGGTATCAGCAACCGTTTCGCCTTTTGAAGCAGAGCTATTCTTTGCGTCCGAAAATCCGATAACACTACCTCCGAGTTCAAGCATTGCAGATTCGAAGCTCAAACGTGTACGGGTAGACGGTTCAAAAAACAAAGTTGCAAGTTTTTTGCCTTTGCACATTTCCGAATACTTTTTCGGATTATCTATCATGTCACTCGCAGTATTAATAAGACCATTGATTTCTTCGACAGAAAGGTCGAGGATATCGATTACGCTTTTCATATTTTTGCTCCGTTGATTGCAAGGTAATTCTTAATACGTTCTACGTTTTCTTTATTGCTTTCGTCTTCTTCGAGATATTCGATAATATCGTAAACGTCAACAACCGAATATACAGGGAAGCCGAATTCTTCACCGACTACTGCCATTGCAGATTTTTCGCCCTGACCTTTTTCTTTACGGTCAACCATAACAAATGTTGCGGCAACTTTCACATCGTTAAGCGAACTCAAAATTGCCATACTTTCGCGGATAGCGGTACCTGCGGTAATAACATCTTCAACGATTACCACTTCTTCGCCCTGCTTG
>JAZRUB010000184.1:0-17278 GCA_045652305.1 Eubacteriales bacterium | reverse complement strand
AGAACGACATGGCTACGATCCGACTTAATGCTTATGCTTGCTTTTGCATCCTGTGCGGAGGTTGAAAACACTTCTTCCGATTCAGGCGATGCACCCGCGGAAAAGACTCTCGTACGCGTTGCAGGTATGAAAGGCCCTACTTCGATTGGCCTTGTAGGACTTATGGAGAAAGACGAAAAGGGCGAAGCTGCTAACGAATACGAATTTACCATTGCAGGTGCGGCTGACGAAATTAATCCGCTTCTTATAAAGGGCGAACTTGATATTGCCGCAGTTCCCGCAAACGTCGCATCGGTGCTTTACAACAACACAAAAGGCGAAATAAAGATTCTTGCGGTAAACACTCTCGGTGTGCTCTATATCGTAACCAAGGGCGAAGAAATTAGTTCTGTTGCCGACCTTAAGGGCAAGACGATTCTTGCAACGGGTAAGGGCACAACCCCTGAATATACGTTAAGACACATTCTTTCCGAAAACGGTATCGACCCTGACAGCGACGTAACACTTGATTTTAAAACCGAGGCAACCGAGGTTGTATCTGCTATGGTACAGTCCGAAACTGCAATCGCTATGCTTCCTCAACCTTACGTTACCATTGCAGGCGGCAAGGTAGAGGGAATGCAGATAGCTATTGACCTTAACGAAGAATGGAAAAAGATTAACGAAAACACGGGCATTGTTACCGGTGTTGTTGTGGTTCGCAAGGCGTTTGCCGAAGCAAATCCCGAAGCGGTAAAGAGCTTCCTTGACGAATATCAACAATCGGTTAACTACGTAAACGAAAACGTAAAAGACGCATCCTTGCTTGTTGAAAAGTTCGGTATTTTTGCCGCTAACGTTGCAGAAACGGCTATTCCTAAGTGCAACATCACCTTCATCGCGGGTGAAGATATGAAAGCACCTATCAATACCTATCTTGGAGTTTTGTATGAACAAAACGCAAAATCGGTCGGAGGAAACCTCCCGAAAGACGATTTCTTCTATATCGCACAATAAAATTAAAAATATATTAACCAAATCAATAGCGGTTGTATCCGCGTTGCTGCTATGGCAACTGTTAAGCGTGATTATCGGCACGGAGCTGTTGTTTGTTTCTCCTTTGCAGGTTGTGAAACGACTTGGTTCGCTTGTGGTTGAAGATGGCTTCGTGTCGATTGTCTCTTTCACCTTTAAACGTATCGCGCTTGGATTCTTTGGCGGTCTTATTGCAGGTGTTGTCCTTGCGTTGATTGCAGGGCGGTTTAAATTTGCCGAAACAATGCTTTGGCCGTACATGATTACGATTAAATCGGTACCTGTTGCATCGTTTGTGGTGGTTGCGCTTATTTGGTTTAAGGCGGCGAATTTATCATCTCTTATTTCGTTTTTAATGGTTTTGCCGATTATTTATACGAATCTGCTTGACGGTATTAAGTCGGTGGATAAAAAAATGCTGGAGATGGCAGACGTATTCAAAATGCCGTTTTCAAGACGTATGAAGTTTATTTGGCTACCGTCGGTGAAGCCGTTTCTTATTTCAGCGTGCCGAATTTCGCTCGGCCTTGCTTGGAAATCGGGCGTTGCGGCAGAATTAATCGGCTATCCGAAAGGGTCGGTCGGAGAGGCTTTATATTATTCAAAGCTCTATCTCGACACGGTTGACCTTTTTGCTTGGACGGTTGTGATTGTGCTTTTGTCGGTGATGTTCGAAAAGTTGGTTGTTTTTATCCTTAAACGGTTGTTGAAAGGGGTGGAAACGGCATGATTGAATTAAAGAACGTATGTAAGTCCTTTGGCGAAAAGAAGGTTCTTGTAGATTTTAGCCACACATTTAAACCTGCGTCGCGCACTTGCATAATGGGCGCTTCGGGTAGCGGAAAAACGACGGTTTTGAATATCCTGCTTGGCATTATTAAACCCGATTCGGGCAGTGTTTCGGGCGTGCCTGACAATATTTCGGCAGTGTTTCAAGAGGATAGGCTCTGCGAGCCGTATTCTGCCGTCGAGAATGTGTTTGCTGTAACAGGCAACGAAGTGGGCGAGGATAAAATAGTTTCGTTATTGGGTGAATTAGGGCTGTCAGGGAGCGAACATCTGCCTGTGCACAGCTTATCGGGGGGAATGAAACGTCGCGTGGCGATTGCACGTGCCTTACTCGCAAATAGCGAGCTTGTGATTCTTGACGAGCCGTTTAAGGGGCTTGACGAGGAAACGCGTGAAACGGTTATTTCTACGATTTTAAAATACACGACAGGGAAGATGCTTATTGTCGCAACGCATGACGAGCGTGACGTTACGGCGTTGGATGCAAAACTGTTACAATTATAAAGAAAACACCCGAAAGGTTAATTCCTTTCGGGTGTGTTTTTATTTATTGATTTTATATTGCTTCGCCATCTGTATGGGTGATTTCTGATGCGAGGGGGTCAATGTAATATGCCCAATCCAAGAAATCCGCCTTGTTTTCATCGTACGTCGATGCATCGCAAATGAACTGAACAATCCAGTATGCATCTGCGCCTTCGTACATTGCAGTTAGGTAGCCGAATTTTTCGGTTTTATATTCGCAGTAGGGTACACCGATATCTTCGTAGTTGAGGGGAGAAGGATTTTTGTCGCTGTTTGCTTCATAAACCAACTTGACATAGGCATCGAAATCGAAGTTTTCGATATTGGCAAATATTTGGAAATCTTCCTTAAGCATAACTATAACAGCACTATCGCTGGTATAACAGGTTGTGTAGCCTTCGATGTAGGTTTCACTGAAGTCCATAGGAAGCCAGATGCCCAAACCTTCGCTTTCGAAGTATTGTTCGTCTTCTTCAGCTTCGCCTTTGGAGCCAAGAACGAGGGCGAGGAAAGCAAAGGTTTTGGGGTATTTTTCGTTGAGCTGTGCTCCTATGGCTTCGTCGTCATATTCTGTTTGGAATTCTTCCATGGTAATCGAATCGGTGACTGCTTCTACTGTAACGTCTTTGTATTCGGAGGTTACATCAAAGCTTGCTTCGATGTTTGCCATGTTTTCTATAGCGAATTTGATTTTACCGTCTGCGGTAAGTTTGTTTTCTTCAATCTTGTAGTTAACGTAAAGCTCAAGAGGAATTTCGTTTTTGGTTTCGTTGCCCTCGTAGTCGGTTACGTTTACAGTGATTTTGTTGATGCCGAAAGTGCCGGTGGTTTCGGTCGATTCCGCATAAAAATCAACGTCGATTTTGGTACGGTCCATATCTATGGTGAAAACACCTTTGTATTCGCCGTCGATGATGTCAGCATTTGCCTTGATGAGTTCTATTTCGGTTTCGTCATCTTCGATAGTCTTGAAGCTCAAACTGAACTTACTGCCGTCGTCTTTTACGTCAAGTACGATGGCACCGTCAATTTTTGCATCGACCTTGCCATCAGCGTTTGCAAAGCCCATTTCGAGGAAGAAGTTTTTGTCTACCGATTCGATAGAAATGGCGAAGCTTTTGTCTTCTTTTTCAACTTCTGCTTTTGATTCTTCGGTAGCGCTGACGTCTGCAGAATCAACAACCTCTTCGTTCTGTGCGGTAGCTTCGTCTTCCGACTGTGCTTCCGAGTAGTCGATGTAAGTGTTGAGTGCAACGGTGGTTTCGTCAACAACGGTATTTACGATACGTAAAGATTTGAAATCTTCGAGTTCCTTTACAGCTTCTGCCTTATCAAAGTCGTCGCCGAACAATTTCTTTACGTCTTCGTTCTTCATCAATTCGTCGATAAGCTCATTGGAGATTTTTTCCAATTTTGCATCATCAACAGTCAGGGTGATGATTTTTGCGTTTTTGAATTCCTTGCCGAGAACAGTAACGTCCTTGTCCTCTGCGGTGAACATGCTGTCGTCAACGTTAGCGTTGATGACGGTTTCAATCGATTTAATTACGTGTTCGGTAATTGCAGGTAATTTATCTGTGTTTGCGAGGATAGCGTTGCCTGCAACTGCGCCGTCAACGTTTTCTGTCGTTTCGGGAAGTTCCATTTTGATAGGCTTGTCGTTCAAGCCAAGGAAGTCTACAACAAACAGTTCTTTGTTATAAATGGTCATCTTGTAGGGCATTTTTTCGCCGAAAGCGGAAAGCTCAAACGAGCCATCTGCGTTACCGTTTTTATCGACGAAAGCGTTGCCTGAGAGCGAAATTGCACCGAGCTGGGTAACGTCGGTTTCGCCGACAACAAGCTTGTCAACGGTAAGGTTTACAGTGTCAACCGAGGTGTTAGAAAGTTTAGTAACGTCATCGGTTTTGATTGCGAGGTTTTTGATAGAAGATTCGAAAAGTTGCTTGGGCGTAAGTTCTTCGCCACTTGTTTCACCGCTTGCATCACTGCTTGTGTCGGTGGTTTCGTCAGTACAGCCTGCAAGGATGAATGCCGAAAGCAACATCATCAGGGCGATAAACATCGCCATTAAGCGTTTAGTCATGATAAAAACTCCTTTACAAAATTATTCATCACATATATTATACTCCCTTTTTATGATAAAGTCAATTCACGATATGAAAACTTATGTGTTTTTTGTCGAGGAAAAGGGAATACAATGAAAGAAACCCCCGAAAACCGTGATGGTTTCGGGGAACGGAAGATAATGAAGCATTCGCCGTTGGCGAATATGAAGCGACAGCTTCGCTGCTATGAAGCAGAAGTCAAAAGACTTCTATGAAGCGAAGCACACTTTGCGTTTTAATGTGCCGAAGGCACACTTCATGGGCAGCGCCTGCTTCATTTTTCATGCACCGAAGGTGTGCTTCATTTCCAAGAGATAATAAAAAATGCCCTGCGATAGCAGAGCATTTTTTGTATCGACCTTTGGTCGAAATTATCTCTTGGAGAACTGGGATGCACGACGTGCAGCTTTGAGACCGTACTTCTTTCTTTCCTTCATTCTGGGGTCACGAGTGAGGAGACCTGCCTTCTTGAGAGGAGAACGGTATTCGTCACCTGCTTGAAGAAGTGCACGTGCGATACCGTGACGGATTGCGCCTGCCTGACCGGAAACGCCGCCGCCCTTAACGGTGCAGATAACGTCGAAACGGCCTTCGGTTTTGGTTACGCCGAACGGCTGGGTAACAATCATCTTGAGGGTTTCAAGTCCGAAATATTCGCTGATATCCTTGCCGTTGACGGTAACGTTACCGGTGCCGGGGATAACACGAACGCGAGCAACAGAACTCTTTCTTCTGCCTGTGCCGTAGAAATAGGGAATAGCGGATTGATAATTCATAGTCTGTTCCTCCTTACTTTACTTCCACAGCAATGGGTGTTTGAGCCTGCTGTTTGTGTTCTGCGCCGGCATAAACTTTGAGTCTGCCGAAGCTTGCGTCGCCAATTTTGTTCTTGGGAAGCATACCCTTAACAGCGAGTTCAACTGCCATTTCGGGTTTGGTTGCCATAAGAGTGCGGTACTTAACCGACTTCAAACCGCCAACGTAACCGCTGTGACGGTAGTAATACTTCTGGTCAAGTTTCTTACCGGTAAGAACTACCTTAGCTGCGTTGACAACGATAACACATTCGCCGCAGTCAACGTGAGGAGTATATTCGGGGCGATGTTTGCCATTGAGGATGGTTGCCGCAAGAACTGCTACCTTACCGAGGGGCTTGCCTTCAGCGTCGATAACGTACCACTTACGTTCAACAGCCTCTTTCTTCAACATAGTTGTAGACATAGGTTGAATTCCTTTCAATCGTCTTAAATTTTTCATGCTCGTTCATTATAGCACAAGAAAACGCTTTGTCAAGGCTTATTTGAAACTTTTTTTGATTTTGGGCATATTTTTTTGCATTTTCTCGTTTTTTCTTCGATTTTTCAAAGTGTCGGAAACGGTTTAGTCGGGTTTTGATACCGTAAATTGCTCATTAAATGCCTCTTCGTCGAAATTTAACGTGTATTCGTAACCCGATTTTTGCAGCATAAACTTGAGTTTATCGAGCGTGTAGCCGTAATAAATGTGGTTGTCTTCCATGTATTGAGTGACGATTGTGTCCTCGATGGTAGAATCGGGGAAGTCTTCAATGATTAATTCGTAATATTCATCGGCATCGGATTGTTCGTTGAGTTCGGTGGTCAAGCGAACGCCTGCAACAATGCCTTTTACAAAATAATATTCGGTTGTATACAAGGTGCCGAACGATTCACGCGTTGCGGTTACTGTATATTCAGACGTTAAAAACTTATAAATCTGCGCGATAGCGTCTTCATCGTCTGAGATATCGGATTCATTCGACGATTCGCTTGAGTGTGTGCTGTTATCGGGAGAAAGGTCGTTGCCTGAATCCGACGTATCGTTTTCACAACCGAATATATTTAATGTGAGAAGAAGGGTTAAAATGATAAAAATTTTTTTCATAATTATATACTTTCGGGTATTGACAAAATTTTCCAACGGTGTTATAATGCAGACACCGAACAAATGTTCGGGATGTACGGAGTCGGGATGCGGTTAGCTCCATCCACACCCGATTATAGACGGATAGCAGAGGGTAGCAATATTTTAACAATGGGAAGTTAGGTTATTGCTACTCGGGATTTATTGACGAAAGGATGAAAAATGGATTACAGAGATTACGCAAAGGATTTATTGGCAAGGAAGAAAAATTTGGTTTCGGCATACTCGGCGATTAAGTGTGAGCTTGAAGCCTTAGAGCAGGAGAAAATCGCATGTAAGACAGCGATTGCGAATGCCGAATCGTCAAACGGGAAAACGCTGTATGACGAACGATTGATTAACATACTCGCGGATTTGGACGACTGCAGATTCCGCAGAAGCGTCGTCGAGCGTGAGTTGATAAAGATAGAAAAGGGGATGAACGGCTTGAACGAATATCAACGCGACTTGCTCGATGCCTTTTTCGTTGAGGAAGAGCAGGGCACAGCCGAGGATTTGATGATAAAGTGGTTCAAGGAACGTTCAAGCCTATACCGTGACAGAAGCAAAGCGCTTGACGCCTTTACGCGTTCGATATACGGTGTATTACAATTATAGAAGTAATATCAAGAGAGGATGTTGTGTTGTTGCAACATCCTCTTGTGTTTTTATTATTGATTTATTCGGCAAAGGTAAAGGTTTTGCCGTCTTCGTTATATTTGATTTTCTTTGTTAATTCTCTGCCGTCGGGGTAGCGGATTATGACGTTATCGCCGTCAAGCTCATACAAAAACGCCATACTAATTTCGCCATTTTCGAGTTCGGGCTTGTAATTTACGGTTAAAACAGATTCGACCTTGCCGTTGAAATCACCGAGGTTTTCTAACGGCTCGATACATTTAAACACCTGCACGAGATTATTATCGGAATCGTGAATTTCCGAAATCATAAAGTCAAGTTCATTGATTTTAGTGCGGTAGATTTGTTCTGCTTCGTCAAAAATAATTTCATCGTAATTAAGTTGCATCGTTCTGCCGTCAAGCAGGGTGATGGTAATACTGTTTGCATCCTTTGTTGCAGAATGAAATTGGGTGTAATAACTGCCTGTATTTGATTCGGGATAGAATTCGTAAGCGGCGGTGTCTGTTACAGCCTTAAAATAATCGGAAGAAACGTTTTGTTGGCTGGTGCCTTCAGAAACTTCGGAAACGTCGCTTTCGCTTGAGGTGCTTTGCGACGATTCGTTTTCATCCTTGGGGATAATCTCGGTATTGATGTCCGATTTATTTATACATGCCGAAAGAACGACGATGCAAAGAAGTGTCATTAAAATTAAGGTTCTTTTCATTTTCGCTTCTCCTTTTTTGCCCACAGGATGACGAGCAAAAATGCCGTCAACGCGCCTGATAAATCGATAAGCACGTCGCTCCACATAGGTGCTCTTCCCTCGGTAGACATTTGCATTATAAACTCGTCGCAAATCGCAACAAGTAAGCAATATGACGGGGCAATGGGGTAAACTTTTTTATTTTTAAACGACGTTATAAAAACCGTTGCGGTTATGCCGAGTAAGAAGTATTCGGTAAAATGCGCTAATTTACGTATGATTACGCCAAGCGTGTATATGTCGAGCTTTATTCCAAAAAAGCCTAAAAATCTGATTACAGCATCAACGATAACATCGCTTTGCAATCCCGATTCTTCTCCGCTTTTAAGTGAATTTCCGAATATAAACACAGTAAGCGCGATAGATAACAGCGCAAATGTTATTAACTTCGTTTTTTTATTTTTCGTCATCAGTCAAGCATTTCCTCTGCCGCTTTGAGAACGGTATCTGTGATATTCAAACCGCCCATGATACGTGCGAGTTCATTTTTTCTGCCGTCGTAATCGAGCAGTTCGACGTTGGTCAACACTCTGCCGTCTTGCTCTTTTTTGGATATTTTATAGTGAGCATCGGCTTTCGACGCGAGTATTGCCGAGTGGGTAACGCAGATTACCTGAGTTTTACCGCCGTTTGCGGCATTTTTAAGTCGTATGCCGATTTTCTCGCTCGTTCTGCCCGAAACACCCGTATCGATTTCGTCAAATATTAGCGTGCCGATAGATTCGCTGTCGGCGAAAACGCATTTCAAACAGAGCATAATTCGCGAAAGCTCACCGCCCGATGCGATTTTTGCCATCGGTTTGGGAAGCTCGCCCTTGTTTGCGCTGATAAGAAACTCGACAAAGTCGGAACCGTTTGACGAAAACTCTTGTTGTTCGATTTTTACCTCGAATTTAACACCGGGCATATCGAGTTCGCAAAGCTCGTCGGATACGCGTTTGCAAAGCTTTTTCGATGCGTCAAGTCTTGTTTCGGTAAGTTTGCTTGCGCTCTTTTTGAGCTCTTTTTCGGCAGAATCCAACTGCTTTTGAAGTTTTGCTTTTTCTTCCTCGCTGTTTTCGTTTAGAGAAAGTTCGTCAGACCATTCCTCTAAAAGTTCGGGGAAATCGTCTGAATCTGCTTTGTATTTCGATTCTAATTTCTTTATTAATTCAAGCCTTGTTTCGCAATCGTCAAGGCGTTCTTGCGCGTCCTCAATATCTGATTCGATAAATGCTTTTACGCTCTCTGCGATATCGATAAGTTCGTATTTTGCGTTTTCCAAACGCTCGGAAAGCTCGTCTGCCTCGGGGACAATGCCGATGAGGGCAGATATTGCAGAATACGCGTTGCCTATCATTTCGGATGCCGAGCCGTCACGGTCGTAGAGTAAATCATACGCCTCGCTCGATTTTGTTACAATCTTTTCGATGTTGGCGAGTTGCTTACGTTCGGTTTCAAGCTCTGCCTTTTCGCCTTTTTTGATATTTGCGCTTTTGAGTTCGTTTACTCGGTAGCGGAGCATATCAAGGCGTAGTTCTCTCTCTCTGCTGTCCTCGTTTAGAGATTCGAGCTTTTTATTGATGCTTTTGTATATATTATATTTTTCGCGGTAATCGTCAAGCTCGTCATTATTACCCGCGAAAGAGTCGAGCATATACAACTGTTTTTCGGTATCGGCGAACGCTTGAGTATCCTGTTGACCGTGAATCGACAGCAGATATGACATTGCGCTCTTTAACCTCGACAACGGAACGTTTCTTCCGTTGATTTTCGCGCCTGAACGACCGTCGCGCGAGATTTTGCGCAAAACGGTGATACTTCCGTCTTCTTCGGGGACTATATCAAGCTCGCGCAATGCATCAAGGCTTTTTTGTTCGTCGACGGTAAAGATACCTTCAACCGTTGCTTCGTCCTCGCCTGTGCGGATGATATCCTTATCGCTTCTCGCACCGCACAAAAGACCCAACGAGTCTATAATTATGCTTTTACCTGCGCCGGTTTCGCCCGTAAATGCGCAAAAACCATTAGACGGCTCAAGTGAAAGCCGTTTAATAAGCGCAATATTTTCAATATAAATCGAAATAAGCATACTTTTATCCCTTAAATTAAATCAGGTCGTTTAAAATCCTTGTTATCTTGTCGGCATAATCGTTATCGTTTGCGATTATAAGCAGAGTATCGTCGCCTGCCAAGGTGCCTATAACACCGTCAAGCTGCATAGAGTCAACCGCCGCACCTGCCGCGGAGCCCATTCCCGTATGGGTTTTTACAACTATAAGGTTATTGGCACAAGCAACCTTAGATACTGCCTGACGGAGTATTACCGAGAATTTTCCGCTTCCGTCATTCAATTCGTCTTTGGTCACAGCGCGGTATTTATAAACACCGTCGGAGCCTACCGATTTAATAATTCCGAGCTCACGTATATCGCGCGAGACGGTTGCCTGTGTGACGTTGAAACCGCATTCCTTTAATTTTGCCTGAAGGTCTTCTTGTGTGTCAAAGGGATATTCTCTTATAAGTTCAAGTATTTTTGAATGTCTGATACTTTTCATTATCTTTATCCTTTAAGACATTTTATTATAAAGCGTTTCGTAAAACGCATCTTTTTTCAATTTGATAAGTTCGAGTGTGCGCTCGGATTTGGAGATGACGACTCTGTCGCCGTAATCGAGCAGACAAACACGTCTTCCATCGGAAATCAACAAATTTCGGCTTTCGTTTGAATTGTTGTTTACCGCCTCTAAAAGCGAGTTGGGAGAAAATACCATTGCTCTTGCACCCAAAGCGTGAGGGCAGATAGGGCAGACACAGAATGCATCCAATTTTGTGTCGATTATCGGTCCGCCCGCGCTCATGGCATAAGCGCTTGAGCCTGTGGGGGTGGCGAATATTACGCCGTCTGCGCGGTAGGCACAAACCGACGCGCCGTCACAGATAAGCTCGATTTTCGCTATCTCACCATCGGATTGTCTTGATATTACAGCCTCGTTCAATGCGGTTGATTCAGCAACGATATTGCCGTCGCGAAGCACCTTTATATCCACCAGCATACGTTTTTCGGTATAAAAGCCGTCGCGGAGCTTGGAAAGCATATCAAGCTCGCTGTTTTCAAGACCGCTCATATAACCGAGTGTGCCAAAGTTTATGCACATTATGGGTTTATTCTTGCGAAAGGCAAGGCGCGATGCGTTTAACATCGTACCGTCACCGCCGAGTGCGATAATCGCATCGAAATCATAGTCGTTGCCGTTTTTATACCGTTCGTGACTTATTCCGAGCGAAGATAAGCGATTTTCTACCGACTTTATTTCGTTATCAGTTACGTTGCCTTTCGGACTGGGGAAGAGAAGAACTTTCGAAACCGTCATTAAAATCACTCTTTCTCTGTGAAAACTCGTTTGAAAAGTGCAAGGTATTCTTTATTGCCGTCACCGCCTTGAATGGGTGAATCGGTGAAGTTTATGCGCTGTAAATTACACAGCTTTGCAGAAATATCGAGCTTTTCCAATATTTCCTTTATAATCTTTCCGTCGCGGTCGTGCACGATACCGCCTTTGCCGATGTGCTTTTTTCCTGCCTCGAACTGAGGTTTGATAAGCGTTATCATCATCTTGTTTTCAGCCAAAATATCGGCACAAGCAGGGTAGATGAGAGATTGCGAAATAAACGAAACGTCCATGACAATCATGTCGATTTCTTTATCAAAATCGCTCTTTTTCGCATATCTTGCGTTGAAGTTTTCGATAACCGTTACGCGTTTGTCGTTTCGTAATTTTTGGTCTAACTGGGCACTTCCCACGTCAAGCGAATAGACGTGCTTTGCGCCGTTTTGCAACATGCAGTCGGTAAAACCTCCCGTCGATGCACCGATGTCAAGTACCGTCAAATCATTTACGTCGACACCGAAAACGTCAAGCGCGTGGGAGAGCTTTTCGCCCGCGCGTGAAACGAAACGCGAGTCTGTTGAAACGACAATATTTTCACTTCCGTCAACGTCAAAGGACGGTTTCTTTATAATCTTGCCGTCAACCGAAACTTCGCCTGCCGTAATAGCATCTTGCGCTTTGCTTCGGCTTTTGGCATATCCGTTTTCGGTAAGGAATACGTCAAGCCTCATAGCGTTTTGCCCTCAATCAAAGCTTTTGCTATATCAATTTCGGAAAGTGACAGCGTTTTTAAAAGCTCATCGTTATTGCCGTGTTGCGGAAACTCGTTTTCAATCGCCTTGATGACGAATCTTTTATTGTTTAAAACCCCTTTTTCCGCCATTGTCGAGCAGAGACGTTGACCTACACCGCCGTTTTTGATGCCCTCTTCGGCAAAAACGATATTATCGATACCGTGTAGCGATTCAATTATCGCATCTTCGGGGAGAGGGGTTAGGCGCGAGAGGGTTATAACTCTTACGTCGAAATCGTATTTATTGCAAAGTGTTGCAGATTTGATTGCGTTATCGGTCAATCTGCCGTACGTGATGATTGCATTTTTGGGTGACAAACCGAAGTCTTTATACGAAAATCCGTCGCATTTGACAAATCCATCGGTGTTGCATTCGCAACCCTTGGGGTAGCGGATAACGACAGGTCCGTTTAGGGTTATCGCTTTGTCGAAGCATTCGGCAAGAGATTCGAAATCGTTAGGCGCATAGAAAGTGACGTTGGGAATTTCCGAAACGAAAGCGCTATCGAATATGCCGTGGTGCGTTGCACCGTCGTTTGCGACAAGACCTGCGCGGTCGAGCATGACTATAACGTGCAGATTTTGCAGTGCCGCATCGTGAATCAACTGGTCAAACGCTCTTTGCATAAAGGTCGAATACACCGCAAAAACAGGGATATATCCCTCGGTTGCGAGACCGCAAGCAAAGGTGAGTGCGTGTTCTTCGGCTATGCCGACGTCGAAAAATCTGTCGGGATAGCGTTTTGCAAATTCAGATAGTCCCGTTCCGTCGGGCATTGCGGCGGTTATGGCAACAAGTTGTTTATTATTTTCGGCACGGTCACAGATGAGTTCACCGAAACTGTCGGAAAACGATTTTTTGCCACCACACTTGATTTCGCCCGTTTCGATATCGAAGCCCGAAACGCCATGGAAAATATCGGGGTGTGCTTCTGCAGGGGGATAGCCCTTGCCTTTTGTGGTGCAGACGTGAACGACACTACATTTTCCGTCGTCCTTTGCTTCGTTAAGCAGACGTTCCAAATGAGAAATATCGTCACCCTTTACGGGACCGTAATAATTAAGCCCGAATTGCTCAAAGAAGTTTTGGCTCATCGCAATGCGTTTGAAACTGTTTTTGACGGTACGAGCCATTTTTATCAAGCCGTCGCCAAGGTAGGGGATATGTTCAAAAAACTGTTTTGTGCCGTTTTTAAAATTGAAATATTTTGCACTCGAACGAACTTTTGAGAAATATTTACTCATCCCACCGACGTTGGGGGAGATGCTCATATCGTTATCATTGAGTACGATAATCAAATTTTTCTTGTCGGAGCAGTTGTTAAGTGCTTCGTAAATCATACCGCCGGTGAACGCGCCGTCACCAACAACCGCGATGGTAAACGCATCGTTGCCCGAAAGCTGATTAGCCGCGGCTATACCTGCCGCCGCAGATATACTCGTCGAGCTGTGACCTGCGCCGAAAGCATCGTGCTCGCTTTCGCTACGCTTGGGGAAACCCGAAATTCCGTTGAACTTTCGTAATTCCGAGAATTCTTCGCGTCTGCCTGTAAGCAGTTTGTGGACATAACTTTGGTGTCCGACGTCGAATATAATCTTGTCCTTGGGCGAGTCGAAAACGCGGTGAAGCGCAATGGTAAGCTCGACAACGCAAAGATTGGCCGCCAAATGACCGCCGTTTTTCGATACGGTGGTTATAATTTCGCGCCTGATTTCTTCGCAAAGTGTATTTAATTCGTCGTTGCTTAAGGATTTGATATCTTTAGGTGAGTTGATTTTTTCGAGGGCCATATCACTTTATCCGAGTGTGTTGTCAAGTCATCCGACAAAAGCTCGGATTAGTCCTCCGTATATATATTATTTACGAAAACCGCATAGAATTCTTGCGGTGAAAATTACTATGTTTGTGCTGTGATTCATAGCAACCGATTTGCCGATTGCCTTGCCACCGACGGTGAACGCCGAAATGAGCGAGGTGAGGGCGAGAGTGAGCAAAAACGCGATATCTGCATCCATCGAGGAAAACAGCTTGACCGCAATGCCTGCACCTGTCGCACCGCTGACGACACCTGCGATATCACCGACGATGTCGTTACAAAACGAGCTTACTTTTTCGGCATTATTCTTTAACCAAACGGCTTTTTGACCTGTTTTAAGTCTGCGCGCCGCCATGGAATTAAAGGGCGCAATGTCGGCAGTCGCAACCGCCAAGCCGATAATATCGAAAATAATACCGAGCGAAATGATTGTAATAAGAACGATTGCCGCAACAAACAAGGGCAACAGATTTACAACCTTGTCGCTTACGGCGGAAAGTATTGCGGTGATTGCGAAGCTCAATAAGAAGGCAATGACAATCCAAGATGTGTTGCCTTTTTTCTTTACATTTTTTGTGTTCTTTTTGTCTTTACTTCGCGGAGAAGGCTTGTCATCCATGAAAAAAAGTTCCTTTTTATTGTTCCTGACGGAACAGTGATATTCGCCTTGAGGCGAGTTGTATTGTTCCTAACGGAACAGTGATATTCCGCGTAAACGCGGAGTGATATTGTTGCCTAACGGCAACAGTTTATGTAAGGACTACGTCCTTTTTGATTTTTATTGTATCGGCTCAAATTTAAAACAAATAAATATAATAAAAATTTCGTTTTTTTCAAGGACATGCGCCTTGAAAAAAACTCCTATGAACATCGCGAGTGTCGAGCATTTTAGAATAAAATGTGAGGCGCGAGGCGCGAGCGAACGATGTTCACAAAGAAACGATGAAAAACCGTGTGTTTTTCATCGAGAACGTAGTGACTCAGGGGTCCCCGAAAATGCAAGGCATTTTTGGGGAGAAAGAGATGGCGGCACAAAACGTAAACTTTGTGGCATGCGGTCAAGTAGGTTTTCCCCGTAAACTACTCCTTGTCGCCAATGAAGCGGTTCCCCTTTAAAGTTTACGTCGGAGCATTACTGCGTCCGCGACTTGATTGCCTATAAGTCCACACTGCAATCCGTTTTGTGCCTATGAGTCGATTAAATGTTCTCAGTATCTCAGCCTAGGAGATTTCCTCAATGCCCCTTTTTATCTGCCTAATCCTCTTTTGCAGGTATGATTTCAACAGGGATAATCCCGTCATCGGTAGCTAATCTCCGACGGGCATGACCTGTATCCGCCAATACCCACGCAAGGCAGGCTACATCTATCCACAGCGTCAATATATTGCAGCGCATGATAGGTTTAATCTTTAATCTGTACATACCTCGTTATTTCGGCAGGATTACCCCGCCGAGAACGGATATGCACAGAAGAAAGCCTCCAAAGGTAAGTGGGTCGATTGCCGTATGCCATTACAGCCCGCCCACAGACCTATTCTCCCAGCACCCACCCTCAACTGGGCGTAGACAGCAAGCACAAGGAGCTTCATCGATTTGCCTTTACGCGTATTTTTAGGCACGCTTTCAGCAGCAAAGGAACAACTAGGATACTGCGCCATCATTGTATATTATATCATACTTTATACAAAATTACAAGTACCATTATTATTTGCTTCTTATTAGTATATAATCGCAAAATTCGGTAAGGCGTTTCGACGCATGATTTTCGTTAAATTCGTTTAAACAAAGCTTTGCGTTTTCTATACATTCAAGTGCATATTTTCGTGCACCGTCTTCGCCTAAAAGCGACACGAACGTGCTTTTTTGTTGCTCGATATCCTTACCGATTGTTTTGCCGAGCTCTTCTGCGGTGGAATGTATATCGAGCAAATCGTCGGTTATCTGGAAAGCTCGTCCGCTTAGAAGTCCGAACCGTTCTGCCGCTTTTATCTGTTCTTCTGTCGCGCCCGAGGCGATACATCCGAGCATACAAGCGCATGAGAACAACGCACCTGTTTTGAGGTCGACAAGTTTGGTAAGCTGGTCGATATTTAAGGATTTTCCCTCGCCGTCAAGGTCGGTTTGCTGTCCTGCACACATTCCTAAACTGCCCGACTTTTCGGACAGCAGTACGACGGCAGATGCGTTTTGCTCGGGTGAGCAGAATTTATTTTTACCGGCGACGAAGAATGCGTCTAACGCCAACGCGTCACCAGCCAAAATGGCAGTCGCTTCGCCGAACGCTTTGTGGTTTGAGGGCTTTCCGCGTCGCATATCGTCGTTATCCATAGCAGGTAAATCGTCGTGTATCAGTGAAAAAGCGTGTATCATCTCTATCGCGCAGGCGTAGTCTACCGAATTTTTATAGTCGCAATTCGATATTTCCGAAAACTCGCTGACGAGATAGGCGCGTAACCGTTTGCCGCCACCGAGAGCGGAATAAGCAATCGCTTCATCAAGCCTTAACGATTTATGCTCTTTTTCGGCAAGAATGTCGCTCAAACGCGCTTCGGTATATGAGGCAACCTCGTTTAACCGTTCTTTAAAGTTCATTACTGTTTAAACTCCTCTTCGGTGAGCACACCATCTTTAAGCTGTAAAAGCTTTACCTTTTCTTCGGCTTTGTCGAGTCTTTCGGTGCAGAGTTTTACAAGGCTTGTACCCTCGTCAAAAAGCTTGATAAGGTCTTCGAGCGGAACATTTCCGCTTTCTAAAGATTTTACTATCTGTTCAAGGCGAGAGAGTGCCTGTTCGAAAGTCATTTCGTTGCTCATTTTTATTTATCCTTTCTTTGATACGGCATTTTTGAGTGCTCGGAGTTCGCTTGAAGTCAGTTCGCGGTATTCACCCGTTTTTAAGTCGCCCAAGCGAATCGGACCTAAGGAAATACGCTTTAATTTCGTAATCGTAACACCGACGGTTTCGCAAATACGTCTGATTTCGCGGTTTTTACCCTCGGACAGCGTAAACCTGACTACACTTGAAACTTCGTTTCTGCTAATCAGTTCAACCCCGACGGGTGAAATCTTTTCGCCGTCAAGTTCTCTCACGGCACGTAGTCGGTCGAGTTCTTCGTTTTCGACCTTGCCTTTTAAGGTGACCGAATAAATCTTCTTTATCTCGCCCGACGGGTGCGCGATTTTGTTGGTGAGTTCGCCATCATTGGTCATCAAAAGCAAACCCTCGCTGTTAAGGTCGAGTCTGCCGACGGGGTAGACTCGTGTACCGACGTCGACAATATCGGCAACCGATTTTCTGCCCTTTTCGTCGCTCATGGTTGTGACGACACCCTTGGGCTTGTTCAAAATTATGTAAACTTTTCTTCCGCCTTGCGGAACGACGCTTTTTCCCTTGTAGGTGACGGCATCGTTATTCGGGTCGATACGCATACCGATGCTTGCGGTAACTCCGTTGACCGCGAAATTGCCTGCCTCTATCTCTTTTTCGGCGGCTCTGCGCGACATTAATCCGCAGTCGGCTACGTATTTTTGTAGTTTGATGTTAAGTCGGATCG
>JAZRUB010000183.1:0-3305 GCA_045652305.1 Eubacteriales bacterium | reverse complement strand
GCACCGAACCTCATAAAGGCACCCCGATTTATACCGAGGCTTATGCACTTTTAAGCGAGGATAAAACTATTAATTTCGTCGGCAACTGCGAGGGCAAGACGGTTCCGTTCGGTGAATGTGACGTGCTTGTCTGCGACGGTTTTACCGGCAATATCGCACTCAAGCTTATAGAGGGCATGGGCAAATTCATGTCGAAATCGATAAAGGATATTTTCCATGCATCAACGATTGCGACAATAGCAGGTGCGCTTACGTTAAAGCATACAAAAAAATTAAAAAAACGCCTTGACCCGTCGGAATACGGCGGAGCACCGTTTTTGGGATTGGCAAAGCCTGTTGTTAAGGCGCACGGCAGTTCGGATGCATATTCTTTCCGTTCGGCGATAAAGCAGGTTATGCTTTACTGTCAGGGCGGAACAATAGAAAAAATAACCGCGACTATGGCGAAAAGAGCTGAAACGTCGGAGGAGTAAACTCAAATGGGAGAAGAAAAGGATTTTTATCTTCTTGAAAAAGAAATTAAATATATATTTCGTGATTCGAAATACCTTACTGTTGCGCTGACACATTCGTCTTATTGCAACGAAAACCGCAAAAACGGTTTTATGATTAGCAACGAACGAAGTGAGTTTTTGGGCGATTCGATACTTTCGGTCATTACTGCCGAATTTTTGTATAATCGCTTTCCCGATGCTGACGAGGGATTTTTGACACGTACACGTGCCGCGCTCGTTTGCGAGGATACTCTGGCGCAGTTTGCAAACAGTATTTCGCTTGGCGACTATATGCTTTTCGGCAAGGGCGAATCGGTAGCTACCGGCGGACGCCACAGAAAAAGCACACTTTCCGATGCTTTCGAGGCGCTTATTGCCGCAATATATCTTGACGGCGGTATGGAAAGCGCGAAAAGATTTGTGCTTCCGTTTATCGAATCGACTGTTGATAAGGTTATAAAAATCGGCACAGAGGATTATAAATCCAGACTTCAACGTATCGTTCAGCAAACTCCCGAGGAGGCTCTTTCCTATTTGTTGGTATCCGAAGAGGGTCCTCCGCACGACCGCGTTTTCGGTTATGAGGTTTATTTGAACTCAAATTTACTCGGCAGAGGTCAGGGCAGGTCAAAGCGCGAGGCTGAACAATGCGCAGCAAGGGAAGCGTTGATTTTGCTCGGAGAATTAGATGAAGAACCATCGTAATATTCCGTTTTTCGTGCCCCATGCAGGTTGCAAAAACTGTTGTGTTTTCTGTTCTCAGGTGAAGATAACGGGCGAATCTGCCGAAAAGGATATAAATACCGAAGTTGACGAACTTCGCGCACTTTTGGAAAGCGAAGCCGAATCTTCTTTTGCAGAGAGTCAAATCGCGTTTTTTGGTGGAAGTTTTACCGCGATTGATAGGGCTCGCATGGAAAAACTGCTTTCCGTTGCGAACGAATACATAGATAAAGGCGTTGCCGAAAGTATACGTATTTCCACCCGTCCCGACTGTATTGACGACGAGGTTTTGGAAATACTCAAACGCTACCGCGTGACGAATATCGAACTCGGGGTACAAAGCACCGATGATGATGTGCTTACGGCATCGAACAGAGGGCATAGCGCAAAAGATTCGTTTTCCGCATCGAAAAAGATTATAGAAAACGGCTTTACTTTCGGCGGTCAGATGATGATAGGTCTGCCGAACGCAACCGAAAAAAGCGAAATTCAAACGGCGATTGATATAGTAAAAATGGGCGCTAAAGAAGCGCGTATCTACCCGACCGTCGTGTTCGAGGGCACAAAGCTTTACGATATGACGTGCATGGGCGAATATAAACCGCTTGAACTGTTGACGGCTGTCGAAAGAACGGCAAAATGTTATAAGATATTTCTCGATGCAGGTGTTAAGGTACTTCGTATCGGGCTTCATTCCTCCGAAAATTTGGCGAATGCACCTTTTGGTGCAAACCACCCGTCTATCGGAGAGCTTGTAAAAAGTTACGTTTATGCCGATATTATTGCCGAAAAGGCAAACGATTGTAATGGAAAAACAATTTGCATCGGCATTAAAAAATCGGATATTTCTATGCTGTGCGGACATAACGGCACGGCAATAAATAGGATTAAGGCTAAAACAGGTGCTTTGAGTGTTGAAATAACACCAATGGACGTACCTCGGTTTGAACCTTATATCAGTATAAGGAGTGAATAAAATATGCGCTTAAAAGCAATAGAAATGCAGGGGTTCAAATCGTTCCCCGATAAAACGCGCATTAATTTTGACAGCGGTGTAACCGCCATTATCGGCCCTAACGGAAGCGGTAAGTCGAACATTTCCGACGCTATCCGTTGGGTATTGGGCGAAATGAGCGCAAAATCTTTGCGCGGCAGCAGAATGGAAGACGTTATCTTTAACGGTACCGCCTCGCGCACTGCCGCTAACTGTGCTTCGGTATCGCTTTGTATCGACACCGAGGAGGAATATAACCGCGCTAATCACATAACTATCGAAAGCGAAGCTGACGAGTCGGAAAACGATTCTGCAAAAAGTAACGGCTACCGTCTTTCCGATTATACCGAGGTTACGGTTACCCGTAAACTTTACAGAAGCGGTGAAAGTGAATATTACATAAACAAAAAACAGGTTCGTTTGAAGGATATTTACGAACTGTTTTACGATACGGGTATAGGCAGAGAGGGTTATTCGGTTATCGGTCAGGGTAAAATAGCCGAGGTACTGTCTCAAAAAGACGATGAACGCAGAAGCATTTTTGAAGAAGCGGCAGGTATTTCGAAAATCCGTTATAAGAAGCTCGAGGCAGAGCGTAAATTGCGTGATACCGAAACCAACCTTGTACGTGTAAACGATATACTTTCGGAAATTTCTTCGCGTATCGGACCGCTTGAAAAAGAGGCGGAAAACGCAAAGCAATATCTTGTTTTAAGCGAAGAAAAGAAGGGTATAGAAATCACCCTTTGGCTTGACAGACTCGATTATCTTCGTATGAGGCGAGTTGAATGTGAAACCGACCTTGCCGCCGCAAAAATAGCGCTTGAATCTGCCGAACGTGAGGTTTCGACATGTGATGAAGCGACGGATAGAATCCTTAACGAAAGTTATGAATTTTCGCGCATAATGAGCGAATGCGAACGCGAAAAGACCGAAGCAGTACACAAAAAAGGCGAAGCAGAGGGTAAAAAAGCCGTCTGTGAAAACGAAATAACCCACTCGGAAGAATCGGCAAACGAGGCTAAATTAAATATCTCTACCGCTATTGCTGAAAAGGCAGAAGCCGAGAAAAATACCGCCGAGAAGTCGGAGGC
>JAZRUB010000182.1:0-7914 GCA_045652305.1 Eubacteriales bacterium | reverse complement strand
GTTGACTCTGTTGCAGCACTCGTTCCAAAGAACGAAATTGACGGTGATATGGGCGACTCTCATGTCGGTCTTCACGCACGTCTTATGTCGCAGGCACTCCGCAAACTCTCTGGTGCTATTGCAAAATCAAGCTGTATTGTTATTTTCATCAATCAGCTTCGTGAAAAAGTTGGCGTAATATCCGGCAACCCTGAAACTACTACAGGTGGTCGTGCGCTTAAATTCTATGCTTCTGTACGCCTTGATGTACGTAAGTCTGAACAGTTAAAGAACGGCAGCGATATTATCGGTAACCACGTAAAATGTAAAGTTGTCAAAAACAAGGTCGCGCCTCCTTTCCGTACCGCAGAGTTTGATATAATCTACGGCAAGGGAATTTCCAAAGAAAGCGAAATTATAGAGCTCGGCATCAACTGCGGTGTAATTGATAAGAGTGGTTCTTGGCTATCGTACAACGGCGAAAAGCTCGGTCAAGGTAAGGATAAAGTAAGAACACTTTTGGAAGAAGATGAAGCGCTTGCTGCAGAACTTTCCGAAAAGATACTTGCCATCTATTCTAAAAACGGCAATGCTAACGATATCCCCGAAGCCATAAGTGCCGAAGATTTATTTGACGAAGAATAAATGTATACAATAAAATCCGTCTTACGTGACGATAACAGTAACGAAGCTGTCGTGATTTTAAATAGCGACAGCTATCGAATAACTGTCCACGACCTCGAAGTATTAGGCTTTGAGGAGGGAAGTGAGATTAGCGACGAAGAGGTTGACGCACTTCTTGAAGCGGTCGAAAGACTTTCTTGTATAAAAAAAGCCTTTGACCATCTATCATACGGTGATTTGTCCGAAAAACAGCTTCGCGATAAGCTCGCACGAAAATTCTCAAAAGAACTTTCTTCAGACGTCGCACAACTGTTTGTTGAACGCGGATACGTCGACGATGCTAAACTTGCCGAAAGGTACGCAGAAACCTTTTATGAATTTAAAAATATGGGGTTACAACGTATCAGAAACGAGCTTTATCGCCGAGGTATTTCTCGCGAAAATATCGAAAATGCAGTCGCAAAATACGAATGCGAAAGCCAAACCGAACGCATTGAAGAATTCATAAGAAAAAAATACGACATTTCTAAACTAAACGATATCAAATATCGTCAAAAAGTATATGCCGGTGCGTTGCGAGCAGGTTTTTCAGGCTCGGACGTCGGTGATGTTCTAAGAAACTTTGAAAGTGAGTGACACTATAATGCCTATTAAGGTTGGGTTTGTTTCCCTTGGATGCCCCAAAAATCTTATAAATACAGAAGTTATGCTTGCAAATTTAGTCAATGGTGGCATAGAAATTGTTGCAGATGATATCGACGCAGATGTTATTGTAATAAACACTTGCGCTTTTATCGAAAGTGCAAAAAATGAAGCTATTGACAATATACTTGATATAGCATGGCTGAAAAAGAACCGTTCGCTTAAAGGCATTGTTGTTACAGGTTGTCTTCCTCAGCGATACAAAGAGGAATTCCTAAAAGAACTCCCTGAGGTTAATTGTATCCTCGGCACAGGTTCCTTAGATGATATTTGCCAGGCGGTTGAAGTAGCATATAACGGTGGCACTTTCAGTAGTTTCAAGGATGTTGACGAAGTTTCTTTGGGCGGCGAACGTGTTATCACCACTCCCGACTATTTTGCTTACGTTCAAATAGCAGAGGGTTGTGACAACCGCTGTACATACTGCGTAATTCCCGACATCCGTGGCAAATTCAGAAGCAGAAAAATGACCGATATCATTGAAGAGGTCGAAAACCTTGCTTCAATGGGCATTAAAGAAATATGCCTAGTAGCTCAAGACACCACGCGCTATGGCGAAGACCTATATGGCACGTACGCTTTGGATAGTTTGATTTCTTCGTTATCGGAAATCGAGGGGATTGAGTGGATAAGAGTTTTATATTGCTATCCCGACAGAATCACCGACGGTCTAATTAACGAATTCAAAACCAACGATAAATTGGTTAAATACATTGATATGCCGATTCAGCATATCAATAACGAAATTCTCGCAAAAATGAACCGACGCGATACTTCAGAAAGTATCAAGGAAGTTATTAGAAAATTACGTCAAGAAGTTCCCGGAATCATTTTGAGAAGCACTGTAATAGTTGGATTCCCCGGAGAAACCGAAAAACAATTTAACGAGCTTCGCAACTTCCTTAAAGAAACGAAGTTCGAAAGACTTGGTGCTTTCGAATACTCACGCGAAGAAGGCACACCTGCGTTCGACATGCCGAAACAGGTCTCTGCAAACACTAAGAAAAAGCGTTGCGATGCTATTATGAGCGACCAAAACCGCATTCATAACGATTTTAATGCAGGTTTTGTTGATAAAGTATTGAAGGTTATATGCGAAGGATATGACCCTGTGTCGGAATGCTTCTTTGGCCGTTCCTATGCAGATGCTCCCGAAATCGACGGTAAGGTTTACTTTACCGCACCTAAGCGTTTGTCCGAAGGCGAATTTGTCAACGTAAAAATAACAGAAGTACTTGATTATGACCTTTTCGGTAAAGTTTGTTGAGCACTTTGCTTGGAGGCAATTTAATGAATCTTCCCAATAAACTAACTCTGGCACGAATAATTATGATACCGTTTTTCGTGTTCTTCCTAACTTATAATTTCTTTGATAATCCCAATATAAGTCGTATAATATCCGCATCATTTTTTATAATCGCTTCATTTACCGACTTTTTGGATGGTTATCTCGCTCGTTCGAGAAACTTAATAACCGATTTCGGAAAATTCATGGATCCGCTTGCAGATAAGTTTCTAATTTTAGGGGCTATGTTTGCCATGTGTTTTTCGGATTATATATTCGATTATACTACAGTAGGTTTTGACACATCGATTTCCGTAAATGTAATCAGACAGCTTTTCTTTTGGACAGCGATAGTAGTGGTATTTCGCGAACTCGCGGTAACATCGATGCGACTTGTTGTTGTAAAGTCAAGCGGTGCCGTAATCGCCGCAAGTATGCTTGGCAAAATTAAAACCGTTACTCAGATTATTGCAATATCTGTTGTTATACTCGAACCAGTGGTTGCTCCGTTTTTATGTGGTTGGCTCACATTAGTCTCAACCATTGCAATGCTAGTTTTCACTATACTCTCTGGAGTTAGTTATATAAAGTCATATTGGAAATTTATTGACACTAACAAATAGGTGATACGATATTATGAAACTTTTTAATACCTTAACCCGACAAAAAGAGGAATTTATCCCCCGCAACAATGAAGTAAAGATGTACGTATGCGGTCCTACCGTATATAACTATTTTCATATAGGCAACGCACGTTGTTTTGTTGTTTTTGATATGCTTCGCAGATATCTTGAATATCGCGGAAACAAAGTTACTTTTGTTCAGAACTTTACCGACGTTGACGATAAATTGATTCGTGCAGCAAAAGAAAACGGATGCACGGTTCCCGAAATAGCCGAAAGGTTTATTAACGAATATTTTGTTGATGCGCATGGACTCGGCGTTAACGATGCAACTGTTCATCCTCGCGCTACCGAAAACATAGATAAAATTATTGAAATTGTTCAGGCTCTCATCGATAAGGGTCACGCCTATGTTTCGGGAAACGACGTCTACTTTGATTCTCAAAGTTATTCCGAATACGGCAAATTGTCGCATCACAATATGGACGAACTTGAAGCAGGTGCACGTATTGACGTCAATGAAATCAAAAAACACCCGTTCGACTTTGCGTTGTGGAAAGGCAAAAAAGAAGAAAGTGAAATTTCTTGGACCTCACCTTGGGGAGAGGGACGTCCCGGTTGGCACATTGAATGTTCCGCAATGGTCAACAGATATCTTGGAACTGACATCGATATACACGGCGGTGGTGTTGACCTTATTTTCCCTCACCACGAAAATGAAATAGCGCAAAGTGAATGCGCAACTAATTGCTGTTTAGCTAAGTTTTGGCTACACAACGGACATATCAACGTCGACAACAAAAAGATGAGTAAGTCTGCAGGCAACTTCTTCCTTGTTCGTGATGCCGCAGGCAAATACGGTTATAAAGCAGTACGTTTTTTCTTGCTTTCCTCGCATTACAGAAGCCCTATCAACTATAGCGACGAAATTCTTTCTCAGGCAACTGCTGCGGTTGAACGTATTGACAACTGCTTAGGTAATATTCAATTTGCCGCAAAAAATGCATTGGGAACAGTCAGCGAGCGCGAAGAAGAAAGCATTAAACTCCTTGAAGCGAAGAAACAAAGCTTTATAGAAGCTATGGACGATGACCTTAATACAGCGGATGCTATCGGGTATCTTTTCGAAATGACAAGAGATATAAACACTGTAATTTCTTCGGGCGCTTCTGATGAATATATCAAATCGGTTGAAAGTATTTATATTCCGCTTTGCGAATTACTTGGTTTCGGCAAACAGGAAGACGATGTTGACGTTGCTTACATTGAAGAAATGATAGCAAAACGCGCCGAAGCAAAGAAAGCAAGGGATTTTGCCCAAGCCGATGCAATACGCAACGAATTGCTCGAAAAGGGAATTGTTCTCGAAGATACAAGACAAGGCGTAAAATGGAAAAAAGCATAGAGTTTATTAAAAGAAACTACAGTCCGTTAGTTCTTGCCTACCTTGGCGATTCGTTCTATGAAACGATTGCAAGAGAATACGTAATACAAGACGGAAACTGCTTGGTTTCAAAGCTCAACGAGTCAATAAAAAAAATAATTACAGCTGTCTCTCAAAGCAACTTAATAGGTTTAATGTTGCCTTTGTTGAATGAAACCGAAACCTACTTTTTCAAAGCAGGACGCAATGCGCGAAACACACACCATTCGCGTAGTGCTGAAGCGGTACAGTACCGTCGCGCAACTGGACTTGAGTGCCTATACGGCTATTTGTATCTTTCAGGTGAACATGAGAGGGCAAGAGAATTGTTTTTGTATGCTGTTAAAAAGCAAGAAGAGATTGAGGAGTGAATACTATGGTTGAACTTACTCAGAAAGAAAAAGATATATACGAATATATAACAGATTGTCTTGAGAAGAATGGATTTGCACCGTCCGTAAGGGATATTTGTGCTTCGGTTGGTATCAAATCCACGTCTTCTGTACATGAATATCTGCGTAGACTTGAATCTAAAGGCTATATTCGCAAATCATCGGGCAAGAGCCGTGCTTTAAGTATCGAGGGTAACTCTAACAGCGAAACGAGCAAAATGAAAAGAGTGCCTATTCTTGGTCGCGTCACCGCAGGACAACCCATTCTTGCTGTCGAAAACCACGACGGATACGTTGATTTTCCTGCAACAATGGCTCACGGAAAAGCCAATTTGTTCGCATTACGCGTCATGGGCGAAAGCATGATAGAAGCAGGTATCTTAGACGGCGACATTGTTGTTGTGGAAAGTAAACAGTATGCTGACGATGGGGAAATCGTTGTAGCAATGATTGAAGACGAGGCCACGGTAAAGCGTTTTTATCGCGATAACGGCAGAATAAGGCTTCAGCCTGCCAACCACACTATGCAACCGATATATTCGCGTGATGTTACTGTTTTAGGTAAAGTAATCGCAAACTTTAGATTTTATTAATAATTCCTCGTGTAAAATACAATTTAACTAAAAATACCCAAAGAATTATTTAATTTATGTTGATATTTTTTTCAATTTGCTATTGACATTTGCTATTCCTTTGTGGTATTCTATACTGCGGTTGCAGACGATCCATTAGCTCAGCCGGTAGAGCACATGACTTTTAATCATGGTGTCCGGAGTTCGATTCTCCGATGGATCACCAAAAGGAGAACACTGTAACAGTGTTCGGCTTTTTCGTAATAATTAGCGGAGGTTTTCAAATGAAAGATATCGTTTTATGTGAAATAGAAATGGAAAACGGCGACGTTATTAAGCTTGAGCTTTATAAAAACATTGCACCAATTACTGTCGAAAATTTCGTAAAATTGGCGAACGAAAACTTTTATGATGGACTTATTTTCCATAGAGTTATTGCAGGTTTTATGATTCAGGGCGGAGACCCGCAAGGCATTGGCATCGGAGGCCCCGGATATTCCATAAAAGGCGAATTCGCTGTTAACGGTGTTAAAAATGATATTTCACATAAGCGCGGTGTTATATCCATGGCTCGTTCTGCCGCTTATGACAGCGCAGGCAGTCAGTTCTTCATTTGCCATGCTGACAGCGAATTTCTTGACGGTCAGTATGCCGCTTTTGGTAAGGTTATTGATGGCATAGACGCTGTTGATAAAATCGCCTCGGTTAGAACATTCGCAAACGACAAACCTGTTGTTGACCAGCGAATGAAAACCGTACGTATAATCGAAGAATAAAATTTCGGGTAAATTATTATGTTAGAGAAGTTTCTTCCAAGAGTCGAGTTTGATTCTTATGAAGATTTTAAAAAGAATTATAAAGTAAATATTCCCGACGGGTTCAATTTTGCATATGACGTTATAGACGCGTGGGCAAAAGAGGACAAGGAAAAGAACGCTTTGCTATA
Source organism: Eubacteriales bacterium (assembly GCA_045652305.1). GTDB lineage: Bacteria > Bacillota > Clostridia > Oscillospirales > CAG-382 > Coliplasma. The sequence goes on along the minus strand of JAZRUB010000182.1, from coordinate 1,368 downwards.
TTGTAATGATAATGGCGAACGTCGTATGTATACTTTCGAAGAGTTGCGTTTGCTTTCCAATAAAGCTGCAAACTTTTTCGTTTCTAACGGCATCACTAAGGGCACACGTGTCATGCTTATGCTCAAACAAAGGGTAGAAGTGTGGATTTGTATTCTTGCACTTTGCAAAATCGGCGCCACTTGTATTCCTGCAACCTATCAGCTTACGACGAAGGATATCATCTACCGTTGCAATGCCGCTAAGGTCAAAATGATAGTTGCAGTTGACGACGAGCATATAATCAAGTCTATCAATGAATCCAAACCCGAATGTGAAACGCTTAATGTTCTTGCCATAGTCGGTGAAACAATACCCGAAGGATATATCGATTTCAGAAATACATATATCAATTACTCCGATGAATTTGAACGAGTGCCGAACGATATCAAAGACCCGATGTTGCTTTACTTCTCGTCGGGCACTACAGGTATGCCCAAAATGATTTTGCATAACTTTGCATATCCTATTGGACACATACTTACTGCTAAATATTGGCAACACGTTCAAAACGGCAAACTCCACTTAACCATGTCCGATTCCGGCTGGGCAAAATTTGCTTGGGGTAAAATTTACGGTCAATGGATATGCGGTGCAGTTATTGTTGCATACGATAACGAAAAATTTAGCGCAAAAAATACACTTGAACTTATCGAAGAAATCAAGATAACAACTTTTTGCGCTCCACCTACAATTTTCCGTTTCCTTATAAAAGAAGATATAAGCAACTATGATTTTTCATCTATTAAACATTGTTGTATTGCAGGTGAACCGCTAAACCCTGAAGTTTTTTATAAATTCAAAGAACTAACAGGACTAACGCTCACTGAAGGTTTCGGACAAACAGAAACACCAGTTATCCTCGCTAATTTTGATGGTGTGCCGATTAAACCCGGTTCTACGGGTAAACCCTCGCCTGATTTTGACATTGACATCGTTGATGAAAATGGCAATTCTTGCGAAGACGGTATAGTCGGTTCGATTGTTATCAAGAATCTATCCAAGCATTATCCCGCAGGTCTTTTCCAAGGATATCAAGAGGACGATGCCGCCAATGCAAAGGCGTTTAGAAACGATTCTTATAACACCGGCGATACTGCATGGCGCGATGCAGAGGGATATTATTGGTTCGTAGGAAGAAATGACGACGTAATCAAATGTTCCGGTTACAGAATAGGTCCGTTTGAAGTCGAAAGTGCTCTTATGACACACCCCTCCGTTTTGGAATGTGCCGTAACTGCTGCACCTGACCCTGTAAGAGGTCAAGTTGTTAAAGCAACAATTGTTCTCGCAAAAGGATATACCGCAAGAAGTCGGATCGTAGCCATGTC
>JAZRUB010000181.1:0-3819 GCA_045652305.1 Eubacteriales bacterium | reverse complement strand
CCCATGTCTTGCCTGCAAGTTCGTGATAGACGGGGGTTAATATGTTCTGCACCGTTCCTTTTGAGTATGTACCGTCAGCGACGGAGGAACGGAAGATTTGCAGATTTACCGATGCCGAAAGCACCATGGCGAGTGTTAATTGCGACACCGAATTTGAGGAATACCCTGCGACGTTACATACCGCGATACCGTTTTGACGGCAATACTCGGTATCGATATTATCGTATCCCGTTGCGGCTATGCAGATTAATTTAATTTGTTTTGCACAGGCAAGAACTTCGCTGTTTAATTTCACCTTATTGATTATACATACGTCGCAATTCTTTATGCGTTCTTTTACCTGTTCGCTTGTCGATTCGGAATATATGGTGACTTCGCCCAAGGGATTAAACAAATCGAGGTTTATATCCTTACCGAGCGTTGCCGAATCGAGAATTGTAATATTGAGTTTTTCCATGATTTTCTCCAATTAAATATTAAAGACAGTATATCACGTTTTATTGTTTTTGTCAAAGTCCCAGACGACTTTTCCGTTAATAATTGTTTTGAATACGGTTGACATAATGTTGAAAGGATGTCCCTTATAAATTACTATATCGGCATCCTTGCCTACCTTTAGGCTACCTAAACGGTCATCGACGTTTGAGATACGCGCAGGATTGATTGTGATTGCGCGGAGGGATTCGTATTCACTCATCCCCTCTTTGCAGGCAAGTGCGGCGCAAAGCGGTAAATACTGTATGCGCGAAACGGGATGGTCGGTGGTGATTGCTACGGTTACGCCGTTCTTTTGCAGAATACCTGCCGTTTTGAAGTCGGATGAGCTGACTTCTTTTTTATTTCTCGATGCAAGTGACGGACCTACGATGGCAGGAAAACCGCTTTCGTATATTTCTTCCGCCACCAAGTGTCCCTCGGTACAATGGTCGAGCGTTAAACGTAAATCGAACTCTTTTGCGATACGGATTGCCGTAAAAATATCGTCAGCGCGGTGAACGTGTGCTTTTAGCGGTATTTTCTTTTCGAAAAGCTCGCGGTAACATTCCATAGAAAAGTCGGTTTCGCTATTGCTTTCGAAGTATTGACGAGCCAAGAAAAGTTCCTCGCGGATTAGCGAGGCTACCGACATTCGAGTTGACGGGATATTTCCGTTTATTCCGTAATTGTTCATCGGGTTTTCGCCGAAAGCGATTTTTATCGCAGACGGGGCGAGAACGACCATATCGTCTATTCTTCGTCCGTCGGTTTTAATAAACGCAAACTGCCCTCCGATTGCGTTTGCGCTTCCCGGCCCTGCCATTACGCCGGTGATGCCTACCGCGAGTGCGTTATGGAATGCGCTGTCCATCGGGTTAATCGCGTCTATTGCGCGGATGCAGGGTGTTATGGGATTTGTGTTCTCGTTACTTGTGTCAAACTGCACCGAGGTTTTTTCCTCGGATATTCCTATATGGCTATGGGCATCAATAAATCCCGGGAACACGTACTTTCCCGTCGCATCGATGATTTCCATATTCTCGGTGGGTTCGATGTTTGGTGCGATTTTTTCGATTTTACCATTTTTTGTCAACAGGTCGGCTTTTTGTACTCTTTCGCTTTCCATTGTATAAAGTGTGCCATTTTTAATAAGAAGCATTTTTTCTTTTTCTTCCTTTTTGTTTTATCGTGAATAGTTTTCCGCGTTTTAAGACAAACTATTCTTGCAAACAAAATAGGAGGTGTAATTATGAACAACCAAAACAACCAGAACAATCGCAATAACCAGAACAACCAGAACAACCAGAACAATCAGAACAACCAGAACAATCAGAACAACCGCAACAATCAGAATAACCAGAACAACCAGAACAACCAGAACAACCAGAACAACCGCAACAATCAGAATAACCAGAACAACCAGAACAACCGATAAGGTTATTTTAAAAACAGGACTGCCGTTTGATTTTTTTATCGGCAGTCTTTTTTTATTTAGCGCAGTCTTTGACAGAATACGACAGTCGTAAATGTTACAATATAATAAATATTAAAAGGAGTTAAAAAATGGAGATAACAAGCGAAAAGCACGGCGACACCACAGTAGCTTTCATACGCGGAGAAATCGACCACCACAACGCAAAATACGCTCGTAACACGCTGGATAGCATTATCGAAACCGAACAGCCTATACATTTCGGGCTTGACCTTTCGGGAGTTTCGTTTTGCGATTCTTCGGGATTGGGGTTGGTCATGGGGAGAATGAGAAAATGCCAAACGGTTGGCAGCACTCTTGTTATCAAAAATCCGTCGCAGGCGGCATACCGTATTCTTGAAATTGCGGGTATGGACAAGATTTTGAAGATAGAAAGAGGAGTTTAAAATGTCAGATAAAGTTATAAACAGCATGAAAATCGATTTTACCGCGAGGAGTATAAACGAGCATTTTGCGAGAACGGCGGTTGCATCGTTTGCATCGCAATTCGACCCGAGCATTGCCATTATTGCCGACATCAAGACGGTTGTCAGCGAAGCGGTTACAAACGCAATAGTGCACGGTTATGCAGGGGTTGAGGACAAGCTTAGTTGCCACATTTACATACAATGCAAGCTGACCGAAAGCGGTAAAATCATTATTAAAATCAAGGATAAGGGTTGCGGTATCGACGACGTGAAAACGGCGATGCAACCTCTATTTACCACCGACACAGACGGTGAGCGAAGCGGAATGGGATTTACTATTATGCAATCGTTTACCGATGGTATAAGAGTAACATCGAGCGTCGGAAAAGGCACGACCGTTACGCTTGAAAAGAGGCTGATTGGGCGGTGAACGACGGAAAAACAGCTCTCATCACGCGCGCAAAAGACGGTGACCGATTAGCATTAGACAAACTCGTAAACGAAAATACGGGGTTGGTTCGTTCGGTGGCTTTGCGCTTTACGGGGCGAGGGGTTGACTACGAGGATTTATGCCAAATCGGGCACATTGGGATGTTAAAAGCTATCCGCAATTTTGACTTATCGCGCGGGACTGCGTTTTCGACCTATGCCGTTCCCCTGATTATAGGTGAAATAAAGCGATTTTTGCGCGATGACGGCGAGATAAAGGTCGGGCGCGAACTGAAGCGGAAAGGCGCTTTGGTCATGGCGGCGCGAGAGAAATACATTACGCAAAACGGTTGCGAACCACGTGTTTCGGAACTCTCTGTTATGTGCGGTTTTTCGGAGGAAGAAACGGTTGAATGTCTTTCTGCCTGTTCCTCTACCGTTTCGCTTTCCGAGCAAGTGGGCGAGGATTCTACCCTTGAAGACCTAATCGGGATTGATTTTACGCCCGAAATAAATGAAAAAATCGCCTTGAAGCAGGCGATTGAAAAGCTACCCTATGAGGAACGCGAGATAATATATTTGCGCTATTTTAAAAACCTTACGCAGTCGGAAACGGGACGAGCTTTGGGGTTGACGCAAGTAACCGTTTCACGCAAGGAAGCGAAGGCGTTAGGCAGGTTGAAAGACGAGCTTGGTTAGGTTGCGTCTATAAGACGTTCGACATAATTGCAAAACGCACTTCCGCTATATATCAGCGCGTTATCTACCATAGAACCGTTATCACCTTCGGCTACGTCACCTTCGGTAAACGAAATGTGGAATTTACGAGCAGTTTTTGTAATGTATGCGCTGTCTACCGACATTTGTTTTAGGTCGTTTGAATAGTCGCGGTTGGCAAGGTAGAATTGGCGCGGAATGGGTGATAACAAAATTATCTTCTTCTCCCCTTGTCTTGTTTCGGGGAAAGAATAGCGGATAAATTTATTTCTGCTGAACAGCTCTATCTTGAAAAAA
>JAZRUB010000180.1:0-1501 GCA_045652305.1 Eubacteriales bacterium | reverse complement strand
CAACATCATTTGCGTGCTTGCACGCAACATCATTTCGAGCGAAGCGAGAACATCATTGCCGCCCCGTGCGGCACAAATGAACGATGTTGCACCGTTGGTGCAAATGAAGTTGCACTTCGTGCAAATGATGTGCTTCGCAATGATGTTACGGCTTCGCCGTAAATGAAGTTGCGCTTCGCGCAAACGCAATTAAACCGTTTGCTTGGTTGCGCTGAAATATGGTTGATTTATAATAGAAAGTATGGTATAATATTTCATAAAAGGCGGTGATATCGTGAAAGAAGATAAGCTTGGTGATCTTTCAATGGAATTATCCGTAGATGTTCTGCAATTAGCAAAAGAATTGCGTAAAAAGCATGAGAATGTAATTTCCAATCAAATTGGAAGAAGCGCAACGAGCATTTGTGCCAACATCGCTGAAAGTAAATATGCTCACGGTCGCGCCGACTTTATTGCAAAGCTTGAAATATCGCTTAAAGAAACCAACGAAACAAGCAAGTGGCTTGAAATGCTTTGGAAAAGCGATTATATCGATGAAGCAAGATATAAAGTTCTTGACCGTAAGTGTTCGACGATAAGATTTTTGCTGGTGAAGTCAATCACGACGGCGAAGAATAGGGTGATAGGAGTTATCCGAACGTGCCTAAAAGCGATTCTTTTTAAGTCTTTTCGTCGTTTCGGTCTCGATAGGCGCCAGCCTACCTTCACCCTCAACACCAAAAATCCACTAAAAATCCTTCGCTTTTAGGTCGAAGATTTTATACAGGCAGATTTTTGGTCAGACAAGGCAAAAACGCAGGGAATCCTGACGGATTGCCGAGTATTTTAACGTAGGATGAGCGGAAATCTACCTGTATAAAACACAGTTCGGATAGCTCCTATCACCCTAAATTAAGGAAATCCACCGAAAATTCTCGGTGGATTTCGACATCTTAAAGCTTGGGGGTAGTATTTTTAGTTAATATTTGTCTTAAAACCTAATATGGGCTTTTGTTCTGCGCTAAATGAGCCAGCCCCTTACGTTATTAAAGTAATACCGAGAATATTTCTTCGCCGCCGTTCACAAATATCTCAACGAGATATTCGTCACGGATGATTTTGAGGTCGGAAATTTCTCCCTCATAAATTAAAGGTTCTCTGCAGTTCCTTTCAACGATGAAACCTGTCTCTGTGCGTTTTACACATGGGTCTTCATCTTTTAGCATAAAACGTACTTCTTCTATTGGGTATCCTGAGATCTTGCCGTCTATAAGCTTCAGTTCGCGCGGAACTGACATACAACCGATATCACGTTCTACCGCACCGCTGTATTTCCAGCCGGGAAGCCACGTTATAAGAAGGTTTCTTCCGAGGTGATCTTTGAATGCTTGACCCGCATATTGGTCGGGACCTTTATCGACTTCAGCAGAATATTGAATTTCGAATTTGTTATCCTTGAAGTCACCGTACATTACCGTAAAATAATGCTCGGAATCAGAGACACAAACGGAAGCTGAAAGCA
>JAZRUB010000179.1:0-14503 GCA_045652305.1 Eubacteriales bacterium | reverse complement strand
TGAAACTTACAAACAAAATAGACATAAAGGTTTTTATACTTTTTTTACTGAAAAACGTCGGTGAACCGCTTGAATACACCACAGTAAACGACATTGTGGTTCAAGACGAATTCGTAAACTATTTCGATTTTGCCTTTTGTTTTTCCGAGCTTTTGGAAGCAGGACAAATTGCCGAATACCAAGTTGACGGAAACTGCCTTTATTCGATTTCCGACAGCGGAAAAGAAGTGCTCGAAAGCTACGAAAGCTCACTTCTTCCCATCATCCGCGAGCGTGCGTTGAAAAGCGCATTGCGCCTTATCGCCTTTTACCGACATGGAAACCGTGTTTCGAGTACTATTACCGAATGTGGCGAGGGTTATACGTTAAAGTGCAACATCGTTGACAAACAAAAAACCTTGTTTTCGGTTGAGGTTTACCTTGCAGAAAAGGACTATGCCGAGAAATTGAAAGCCAACTTTGACGAACGTGCAGAAATAATTTTCAGAGGAGCACTTTCACTCCTTTCGGGTGACGTGAACTTTATTTTCGATGAATGATAAGATAAATTCAATAATCGAACTGCTCGAAAAACGCTATCCAAACACCGAGTGCGGTCTTGACTGGAAAGGTGACCCTTACAAACTTTTAATCATGGCTATCCTTTCCGCCCAATGCACCGACGCGCGAGTAAACATCGTGTCCGAAACGCTGTTTAAGCGTTTCCCCACTCCGTACGATATGGCATCTGCCGATATTCACGAGATTGAACGCGAAATCCACTCGGTAGGATTATATCACTCAAAAGCAAAAGCATTGAAAGAATGTTGTACCCGTTTGACCGAGGTTTACGGTGGCGAGTTGCCAAGCGAAATGAGCGACCTTCTTACACTTCGCGGTGTCGGTCGCAAGGTGGCAAATTTATTAAGAGGCGACGTGTTTGGTTTAGGCGGAATCGTTGCCGACACGCATTGCATACGTATTTCGGGACGGTTGGGATTTTCCGACGGTAAAGACCCGTTAAAAACCGAACGTGCGCTTTCGAAAATCATTCCGATTGAAAAACAAAGCGATTATTGTCACAGAATGGTGCTTTTCGGCAGAGAAATATGCACAGCCCGTGCACCGAAATGTCTTGAATGTGAACTTAAAGAATACTGCACATATAAGGATAAAATATGATTGATTCCAAAGCATTGCAAAAGTTAATGTCCTATACGCGGCGTGCGGTAGACACTTACAATATGATACAAGAGGGCGACAAAATAGCCGTCGGAGTTTCTGGCGGTAAAGACAGTCTTGCACTGCTTTGTGCGCTTCACGGACTTATGCGCTTTTACCCGAATCGGTTTGAAATAGTGCCGATTAATCTCCGTATGGGGTTCCCTAACGAAACCGACGAAGTCTCGCGCAAACTTTGTGAAGAACTCGGGTTAGAGCTAAAGACGGTAAACAGCGAAATATATTCGGTGGTATTCGAAGTGAGAAAAGAAAAACACCCCTGTTCGCTGTGTTCAAACATGCGCAGAGGCGCGTTGCATAATGCGGCAAAAGAACTCGGGTGCAACAAACTTGCGCTCGGGCATCATTTTGACGACGCTGTCGAAACCATAATAATGAACCTATTTATCGAAGGTCGTTTTGACTGTTTCCAACCTGTCACCTACCTCGACAGGTCTGACATGACAGTAATACGCCCGTTGCTGTTTACTCCCGAAAAAGAAGTGTCCCATTTCGTTCGTACAAGCGGTATTGTTCCCGTACCGAAAAACTGTCCTGCCGACGGAACAACCAAGCGTGAAGATGCAAAACGCTTTCTTGCAGATATGGAACACAAAGACCGTGGCGTAAAACAACGTATATTCAACGCGTTTTTTAATAATAACAAAAGTTCATAACGATATAAAAAAGCAACGCTTCCCAATAAAACGGGAAGCGTTTTTTGTTTGTTATTTTCTTTCAAGAACGTAAAGAACGAGTTTCTAATCGCTCTCACCCTACTTAAGCCATACGTGGACGCAAAACAATATAAACAAGAATGCAGCTAAAGCAAATACACCTGCAACCAAAAGCGCGGCGGCGAATACTCCGCCAAGCATGGCGCGTTTTTCCTTTTTGGTGAGTTGGAGGTCGTCTTGAACTGCCTTTTTCTCACTCTTTTCAAAGGTCGGTTTTTCGTTATACCAAGGCATTCCGTCTACGTTCATGGAAGATATTACTCTTCCGTCGTCATCGTCGTAGACTTTTTTGTTGCGTTTTTTCATAACCAATTAGTCGTTATTCTGCTTATCATAAAGGTGACAAGCAACGAAATGACCGGGTTCGTACTCGTTGAATTTAGGCACTTCGTTCTTGCAACGCTCGAAGCATTCTTTACAACGGGTATGGAATTTACAACCTTGAGGGGGATTTGCAGGGCTGGGCAAATCGCCTTCCAAAACGATACGGTTCATCTTCACGTCAGGGTCGGGCACGGGAATCGCAGAAAGGAGTGCTTTTGTATAGGGGTGCATGGGGTTAGCGAACAAATCACCCTTGGATGCAAGTTCAACCATACTGCCCAAATACATAACAGCAACGTCATCCGAGATATGCTGTACTACCGAAAGGTCGTGCGAAATGAAGATATAGGTTAATCCTCTTTCCTTTTGCAAATCTTTCAAAAGGTTGATTATCTGTGCCTGAATAGAAACGTCAAGCGCCGAAACAGGTTCATCGCATACAACAACCTTCGGCTTCATTGCCAAAGCACGTGCGATACAGATTCTTTGACGCTGACCGCCCGAAAATTCATGAGGATATCTGTCCTTATGATACTCCTGCAATCCGCAAGAGAGCATAACCTCGGTGATATAATCGTCAAATTCTTCCTTGGGAACGATATTGTGTTCCTTTACTGCCTCGCCGATGATTTCACCGATGGGAAGTCTGGGGCTAAGGCTGGAATAGGGGTCTTGGAAGATAATTTGTATATCGGGACGAAGTTTATTAAGTGCCGCGGTGCTTAGCTTGCTAATGTCGATTCCGTTTTCTTCGAAGTAAGCAAGAAGTTCATCTTTGCTCGAACCGACACTGCTCTTTGCATCAGCAGGCAAAGCCTTTTTCAACTGAGCAACGGTAAGTTTTTCCAAACTGAGACCGCGATACAATACTTCGCCATCGGTAATCGGATACAATCTGAGCATTGTTCTGCCCATGGTGGTTTTACCGCAACCCGATTCACCAACTACGCCAAGAGTCGTACCTGCTTTGATATTGAACGAAACGTCGTCAACAGCCTTTACGTTGCCGACGGTAACTTTAAAGAAGCTGGACTTTATAGGGAAATACTTTTTAAGTCCGTGTACCTCGACAATAGGCTTATCCTTGGGCTGATTTACAGAATTATTTGAGTTCATCCAACAGCACCTCCGGATTTACAGTTTGGGGATATCCTACAATCTCGCCCTCGTTTGCATAACGGTGGCAAGCAACAAAGTGAGTGTCGCTAACCTTAATAACCGGCGGATACTTGCCGTCGCATTCAGCAACGCAATGGTCGCAACGGTCCTTGAAATAGCAGTAGTTCGGCATATTTACAGGGTTAGGAACGCTACCTCTGATGTTATAGAGCGAATCAACAGTTTTGTTGATTGCGGGCTTACTCTTCATAAGACCGATTGTGTAGGGATGCTTGGGGTTGTGGAAAATGTCTTCTTTAGTACCTTTTTCTACAACACGGCCTGCATACATAACAACAACGTAGTCTGCCATGTGCGCTATTACACCCAAGTCGTGAGTGATAAGCATAATCGAACTGTTGATTTTGTCCTTCAATTCCTGAAGCAAGTCCAAAATCTGCGCTTGTATGGTAACGTCAAGCGCGGTAGTAGGTTCGTCGGCAATAATAAGTTCGGGATTACATACCAACGCCATCGCAATCATAACACGTTGACGCATACCGCCCGACAATTCGTGAGGGAACATCTTATAAACACCCTCGGCGTTTGCGATACCTACCTGTTTGAGCATATCAATGGTTTTCGCCTTAACGGCATCCTTGCTCATTTCGGGGTTGTGAAGTGTAATTACTTCGTCAACCTGCATACCGATACGGAACACGGGGTTCAAGGAAGTCATCGGTTCTTGGAAAATCATCGATATTTTGTTGCCCCTGATTCTCATCATTTCGGAATTGGGGACGTTTACGATATTATAAGCTTCGCCATCGTTGTAGTTGAAGCGGATTTCACCGCCGACAACCTGACCAACGGGTCTTTGAAGCAACTGCATAACCGAAAGCGAGGTAACGCTTTTACCGCAACCCGATTCGCCAACAACACCAACGGTGCTGTTTTTGGGGATATCGAAACTTACACCGTCAACCGCCTTTACAGTACCGATATCGGTAAAGAAGAAGGTACATACGTTATCCAACTCCAACACGTTATTGGGGTCGCGCATTTTTGTGATATAGGTTTCGGGGTTTACGTTATTTGCAGCTCTGCGTTTTTCCAACTTTTTGGTAAGTTTTTTGTTAAACGCGGAAATTTCGCGCGATTCCTTACCGCTTATATAAGAGGATTTCTTTTTGGTTGTATTGTTTGTGCTCATTTTTCCGCCTCCTTTAACGCTTCATCTTCGGGTCGAAGGCGTCTCTGAGACCGTCGCCCACAAAGTTAAAGGCTATAACCGCAAGGCAGATAAGACATCCTATAGGAACCCAAATGTATGCGTAAGCAGAAAGGTATTCAACCTTTTGGGTGATGTTGTTCATCATGTTACCCCAAGTTGCCAAAGGATGCTTTACGCCAAGACCGAGGAACGACAAAGTCGATTCGGTAATAATAACGCTACCCAAGCCCATAGTTGCCTGAACAATAAGCTGAGGCATTACGTTAGGAACAAGGTGTCTGAATATACGACGGCTTGTGCTCAAGCCGGATGCTTCAGCAGCAACCATGAATTCCTGTTCTCTCAACGAGAGTATCTGACCTCTTACCAATCGAGCAACGCCTGCCCAGCCGAGTATACCGAGTATAGCCATCATCCAAACAAGTCGTTCTTTATAATCCATGCCCAACTCGTCGAACAGTGCACCCGTGATAATCAATATCGGCATTGAGGGGATACAGTAGAAAACGTCAACCAAACGCATAATGAGGTTGTCTATCCAGCCACCGAAGTAACCGGCGATACCACCCATGATAACGCCAAGCAACATTTCAATAAATACTACGACAAAACCGACCAAAAGCGAAATTCTGCCGCCATACATTATTCTTGCCAAAACGTCCATACCGTTTGCATCGGTACCAAGAAGGTGCTCTGCACTGGGCGATTGGTAAATAAGAATTACGTATGTACTTTCAACACACCATACGGTGTAGTCGTTTTGCTCTCTCTTAACGGTGAATTCGGTATCAACCAATATCTTTTCGCCGTTTTCGTCAAGAACCTCTTTACCGTCAACACGCTGAGGGCTAGGTGCGGTAAAACCGACTTCGGCACCTACTGCTGCGGCATTTTGGTTCATTTCTGTAATAACAGATTCAAGTTTCAACTGAAAATCTGCGCTAAGCACAGCGTTACTGCCCTTGCTCGTTGCGGTAAAGGCAGAGAAGAATGCACATTCTTCACCGTCTTTATAAAGCATCATTACGCCGTCTTTTTCTTCGGCTTTGTATTCCGAGCCATCGTAATTATACTTGTCAACGTCTGTGTAGTAAGAAAGATATGCATTAAACTTAAATGCGCTGTCTTTATTGTAGGAATAGTAGTCTGCATCGTTATAAAAAGTAGGAGTAAGAACCGTAGAAACAAAATAGTAATATTCTTCTCCTTCGTTTTCTACGTTGCAGTAAATATCGTAATCGTTTTTAGTTCCGTTTGTATCTTTTACGATATCGTAGGTCTTGCCGTCAAATTCAAACGTACCGTTTTTGATAGCTGCCGAAGCGGCTGCATTGAATTCGTCACCGAGAGCTTCAAAGCCTTCTCTAAACGTTGCAACACCGCCTAAAGCAGTACCGAAATAATCGGCAACCACTTTGTAATCACTATCGGTAAGTGCGTAAGTATCGTCACCCAATTTTACGAGTTCGTAATACGCATCGCCGTCTGATTTGATTTTATACGATAAAGAGCCTTCTTCGTTTTCAGCAGCGTTCATTTTGGTAACTGTGCTGTTTACGTTACGTTCAACAAAGCTGAGCGACTTCTTTGTTTCTTCATCGCAATCGGGGTTCCAGAAAGAAACGTATTCGGTTCTGAATTGAGCGTATGCATAGTCGCCGTTTTGTTCACGCCAACCGTGGAAAACTTCGGTTTCATCGTAGGGATAAAAAACCGGTCCCAAGAAACAGAAAAGGAACAAAATAATCAATACACAGGTACCGAGAATAGCAAGCTTGTTTCTGATAAAACGCTTGAATACCAATCTGGCAGGGCTAAGTACCTTAACACGTGCCGCATCGTCCAAAGCCATTTTGGAGTTGCCTTTGCTCTCTTTTTGAGCAACGTTTTCTTCGTTAAGTCTTTCGTCTTGTTGCTTATTACTCACGTCAAGGCACCTCCTAACTCAATCTTACGCGTGGGTCAACCACAGCATAGAGAATATCAGACACCAAAGTGCCCAAAAGTATAAGAATAGACGAAAAAGCCAAGTAGAACATTGTAAACGGTACGTCGCCATTTATCATTGAGTGATAGGAAACAAAACCGATACCTCTGATGTCAAAGAGTGTTTCGGTTATAAGCGCACCCGAGAAAAGACCGGGCAAAGAGCCGCCTACTATTGTAACGATAGGTATAAGTGTATTTCTGAAAGCATGGTAGCCTATTACGCGTTTTTCGGAAAGACCCTTTGCTCTTGCGGTTCTGATATAGTCTGCATTCAAAACCTCAAGAGTGTTGGTACGGGTATAACGCATAAGACCGCCTATGCCTATTATTGTCAAAGTTATAACGGGCAATACCATATGATGACAAGTATCTAAAAACTTGCCAAAATTGCTGAGTTGTTCATAACCTCTGCCCTGCATGCCGCCTATATCAAACCAACCGAGGTTTGCGGCAAATACTAATTTCAACAACGAAGCAAGGAAGAACGTAGGCATAGATATACCTACAAGTGCCACTACCGAAATGGTATAGTCGGCAACTCCGTACTGTCTTTTGGCGGCAAGAATACCTAACGGTATAGCAATAGCCACCTCTAAAACAAATGCTATTAGGCTTAGTATAAAACTGTACCAAATAACAGACTGGAATTTATCCACAACCGGGACAGTCCAGTTCCAGCTTTCGCCAAAATCGCCCTGCACGGCATTTCCAAGCCAGGTAAAGTAACCTTCGAAAAGGCCCTTATCCATACCCAGATTTTCCTCCATCTCATCAACCCACTGTTCGTAGCTCTTTTGAGTACCGGGCTGCTGAGAAAGCATACGGGCTTGTTTTTCAATATATCCCGAGGGTAGATTTGTCATCAAAGTATAGATGACAAACATTACGAGAAACAGTATCAAAGCGCAGTAAAGAAGACGCTTGATAATGAATTTCAACATAAGATTTCACCGTCCTGTGTAAAAATGAGCGGTTGCTAACATTCAAGTAAGAGTCTGCGGAATCCGCAGACTCTTACCGAAAAATCAATGATTTAATTAATCAGATAACCGATTCTGCTATTAGTTCATTTCGAGAAGTTCAATATCGTTCATCCAGCCCCAGAAAGTAGTGATGTCGGGAGTCATGGTGTCGATATTGATTGCGGTGGTGGAAGCAATGATAGCGTTCTGTCTCTGGTAAACAGGAACTTCTACGCCCCAGTCGAGAATCTTGTCAAGACATTCCTTGTAGGTTGCCTTTCTGAACTGCTGGTCTTCGCTGGTACGAGCTTCCATGATGAGTTCGTCGAGTTCTTCATCAGTGATGCTGTAGTGGTTAGAACCGGTAGAACCTTCAAGACCTACGATGTTGGAGCTGTGGTATACCTGATACATATCAGGGTCAACGGTTGCGCCCCAAGCTGCTGCCCAAATCTGGCATTCGCCTGCATCGAGAGCGTTCCAAAGAACGTTAGAGTCAGAGGGGTCATTGATAACGAGTTCAATACCTACGGTAGCAAGAGCGTTCTTGGTGTTGGTGAAGATTGCGTAAGAGGGGTGGTCACCGATACCTTCAGCAGGGATGATAACTTCGTAAGAAAGTGCTGCGCCTTCGGGAGCTGCAGTGAACTTATCGCCTTCGAAGGTGTAGCCTGCTGCCTTGAAGTAACCGATTGCTGCTTGGAGAGCTGCATCGAATTTTTCTTCTTCGGTCATGTCAGCAGTGTAGATATCCTTACCGTCTACGTCAACCGAGTAAGCGATTGCGTAACCTTCGTCAGCAGGCTTAGGAGCTGCCCAAGAGGTGTTGGAGATAGGATAGTTGATAACAGATGCTCTGTCGCCGTAGTAGGAGTCGATAACGCTTTCTCTATATACGGAGAAGAGAGTAGCAAGTGCTTTTCTGAGGTTCTTGGAAGCGTCGGAATCCTTGTCGTCGCCAACCTTTACAGTGTTAGCGCAGATACCGATGTAACCGTAACCGAGGTTGTCAACGGTGTAAGTGGTGATAGCGTCACCGATGAGTTCGCCGCCGTTAGCTTCTTTGATAGCGTCAACAGTAGCGGTGTCGAAGTTGGGGTCGGTAATATCAAAGGTGCCAGCCTGAACGCCTGCAAACTTGTTACCTGCGTCGGTTTCCTGGAAGTTGATGTACTTAATCTTGGGGCAACCCTTGAAGTAGTATTCGTTGCGTTCGTAGTTGATAACGCCGTTTTCATACTTGATGAACTTGTATGCGCCTGCGCCAAGAGGTTGAGTGGTCTTCGATTTTACGCCGGAGAGGTCACCCTTGGTGAAGCCGAATTTGTTTTCGCCGTACTTGTATGCATCTCTGCTGCCGTAGTAGTGGAGAGGAGCAACGGTAAGGCCGAGTTGGTAAATAGAGGTAGCGTCGAACTCGCTCATGGTAACCTTGAGAGAGTACATACCGGTCTTTTCGATACCTGCGATGTTTGCAGCGGAATCGCCGGTAACAACACCTGCAGCGTATTCGTTAGCCTTTTCGCCGAGTTCAGCGTTGATAAGGTCAACGATAGATTCGTTGAATGCTTCGTAGTCGATACCGTCGGTAGCGCTGAGGTTGTAACCGTAGTTTTCTACGATTGCATTCCAGAAATCTTCAGCGGTTTCGATGTTTTCGTAACCCCAAAGAGCTGCTGCGCCTGCATAGTCGGTAACGTCGTAGTCTTCGCCATAGGTTGCGATGATGTCATCGAGAATGCCGGTAGCGAATGCAAGACCTGCCTTGTCGAATGCGTTCCAGTAGTATTCAGCCTGTTCAGCGGTGTAGTATTCGCTGGTTTTGCCAGGACCGTCAGTAAGGAGAAGAGCAGAAAGAGCAGTAACGCCGCTTCTGTATTCTTCCATACCAACGATAGGCTGTGCATAGAAAGTGCTGGAGCCGTCATAGGTGGGGTCTGCGAGAACGTACATAGAGAAGATTACGTCGTCAGCGGTGAGGTTAACGCCATCGCTGAAGAATACGTCATCACGGAGAGTGAATTCGTAAACGATAGTGCCATCTTCGTTCTTTGTGATTTCGCAGTCAGCAATACCGGTGTAGGTATAGTCTTTGCCGTTGTAAGAAACGGTTTCGCCTTCGATACCCTTGAGGATAATGTTACCTTCACGGTCGGAAGTAAGAAGGCCAACCTGAGTCATACCAGCCGCATCTTGGTCATAAGCAGTGGTGGAGAAGAAAGGGCTGAACTTTTCAGAGAAAAGGTCATAACCCACAACGAGGGTGTCTTTTCCGTTATACTCGGGTATAACAGGGGTGGGAGCTGCTTTGTCGCTTACAGCGTCCAAATCAGCTGTGTCTTGAGCGTCGCTGGTGTCGCTAACGTCGCTAACGTCGCTAGAGTCAGCAACAGAGCTGTCTGTAGAAGTGTCAGTGCCACTGCTACAAGCCACAACAGAAAGAGTCATTACTGCAACAAGGAGTAATGCCAACAATCTAAGTGTGTTTTTCATAGAAATTTCCTCCTAAAAATTTTGTCCTTTTTATTTATGCGTTTCCGCAAATAAAAACTAATTATAAACGACTATCCATTGTTTTCTTCGTCGCATTCTTCGGTTTTAAGCACCTTTCGGGCAGAAAATATATACCCGACCGCCACACACGCAACGGCGACGAAAACAATATACAGCGTGTCTGCCAACGAAAAGCCGTTGAGAATACAGTTCACCAACTGAGCCATCGCGGTTATTCCCAAACAGCAGGCACTTCCAATCGACATATTATATACGCGTTGTTCGGTTTTGTCCCTGAACTCTCTTATAAAAGGCGGTTTTCTTGTATAGAGATTATAAACCCCCATGACAAGATGAACCAAGGGGAACAGCGATATAACGTGCGGCACAGCCACATAAATCGTGTGTGAACCCGAAGAGCTGTAACAAAACGGAACAATACAGCAAATAGTCGCAAAAACCGAAAGGCAGGCAAAAACAAGCCTTGCCTTTTTAATTGCGTCTTCGCCATTCACAAATCGATAATACTTACCTATATATGTAGCCGTTACACCGGGTTTGCCGTTGGGTTTGACGATATATTCCTTGCGGTAATCTTTTATATATTTTCTTATGCCCATTGTTCACCTGCCGAAGAAACCGTGTTACGGAACACTCAGTCGCACACAAAGCGCTGTTTCCTGCGTTTTTCAAAGAAAAAATCGCAAATGGCATACAAAATCCATATTACAACACATAACAATTCAGTTAATTATAACAGACATAACTCGATTTGTCAATAAAAACCGACAAAATCCAATCGTTGTATATGTCTAAGCATTACAAACGAAAATGTTACGTCGCCGTACTGTGCCTCGAGTTGTGTTTTTATTAAACCTCATTACATTATTATATATACGCATCGGACACAATGCTACTCATCGGGTATCCCCGCAGATAAAAAGCCCAAAGTGCGTAATTTAAGCACCTTGGGCATACTTTATTTATTTTTCGGTTTGTAAATTACTCTGGGATTGATGTGCTCATCCACTTTTTTTGAAACCAAATTGCCATTTTCGTCATATTCGGCGCTGCAAATTATATTTCCGTATTCGTCAAAAGTGTTTTCGGTTTTGGTATTTAGGCGTCCGTCATGATAATTCACAACCGAACGTGTTTCGTTGCCATATTCGTCATAAGAGTAATCGATGCTGAAAACGAATCTGCCTTTCGCGTCATAAGAATTCAGCCGTGTGATTTCACCGTCTTCGTTGTATTGGTATTCCGAGCGAGGAATTTCTTTTTCTTTTACGACATACGTGACGTGACGTGTTCTGTTGCCCTTTTCATCATATTCGCATACAATTTTGCTAAGCACCCTGCCTCTTGAGTTACATATAGTTTCAAGGGTTCTGTTTCCGTTTTCGTCATAGAAATATTCGTGTTTATGGTCGACTCTGCCGCTTGGACCGCGGTAAATATCTTGCACTATGTTTCCGTTTTCATCGTATTTATACTCGGTTCTGTATTTGCTATTGATGGTTCCGTCTTTGTTATATAAAACCTCAAGTGTTTCGTTGCCGTTTGCATCGTATTCGTATTCGTGTTTGTAATCAATATTTCCGTCTGCGTTATAACAAACTTCACGTACTTTATTCCCATCATGGTCATAACTATATTCGTTTTTGAAAGCTACGCTTCCGTCTGCGTTATAAAAAATATAAACTGTATTGTTGCCGTTTTCATCGTATTCAAATTCGTGTCCGCAAACAACATTTCCGTTTGCGGCATAACAAACTTCACCCGTTTCATTTCCATCAAGGTCATAAATAGTCCTGACTTCGGCGTCTTGGATAACCTTGAAAATTTTAAGCAATTTCTTGCTGTCCTTGTAATTTTTACAACGTCTTAGATTGTTATATGCAGAAAGATAATCGCCGTTTTCAATCATCTTGATTGCTTCGTTATACAAAAGCTCCTTGTTTT
Organism: Eubacteriales bacterium; assembly: GCA_045652305.1. Lineage (GTDB taxonomy): Bacteria > Bacillota > Clostridia > Oscillospirales > CAG-382 > Coliplasma. The sequence goes on along the minus strand of JAZRUB010000179.1, from coordinate 2,501 downwards.
CCATAAAAATCTCCTTGTTTCGCTTTTATTGCTAATATTTTACCCTTCTTGATTGGGTTTGTCAACATTATAGAACGAACGACGTCCCAAAAACAGGACGCCGTTGATTTTTCGATTATTTTTTGTCGAATGCGATATTTATTTTTTCGGCTTGTAAATCACTCTGGGGTTGATATATTCGATTTCAAATTTATTGGTTGTAAGATATTTTTCATCATATTGAGCGCAAAGTGTTACATTGCCTATTGCATCGTATTCGCACTTGGTTTTGTATTGGTATCTTTCGAATTGGTCATAAAAAACAGAAAGCGTTTCGTTGCAATATTCATCGTGTTTGTATTCGATTTTACTGAGTAAGCTCATGCTTGCCCCTGTGTAGCGTACATATTGATGCGTTTGAGACCTATTGCCATTTTCATCATATTGGTATTCGAATTTTCCGCTTATTGTTCCATCTGGATTATAATGTACTTCAAGTGTAATGTTGCCATTTTCATCATATTGGTATTCGCATTTTCCGCTTATTGTTCCATCTGGATTATAATGTACTTCAAGTGTAATGTTACCGTTTTCGTCATATTCAAAAGTAGTTATAGACTCCAGTACAATACACGGTGCCAAAAAATCGTTATAGTCGAAAAAACGAATTTTATTTCCGTATTCGTCGTATTCGAATTCGTGTATTGTTGTTATATTGCTCTCTGAATTAAAGTCTTCAGCACGTATAACATTGCCGTTTTTGTCATAATTAATTTGCTCTTTTTTCTGTATTTTTCCCCTGGAATTATAAGTGACATCAAGAATTTTATTGCCGTTTTTGTCATATTGGTATTCGGTTTTACTTTTTAAACGTCCGCTACTACCATAAAATTTAGTGAATATAAGATTTCTGTTTTCGTCATATTCATATTCATATTTGCATTCCAAAATTCCGTTTTCGCCATACTCCGCACAAAGTATACGCTGTCCGTTTTTGTCATATTCGCATTTCCTCATACCATATATAGTGTTATCCGGGTTATAGATAGTGAGAAGAAGCAGATTATTGTTTTCGTCATATTCGTATTCTTCAAACTTCCTATTTGCATTTCTGTCTGAATCATAAGTAGTACTAATTTTGCGGTCGCAAATCAACTTGAAATTTTCAAGCAATTTCTTGCAGTCCTTGTAATTTTTACAACGTCTTAGATTGTTATAGGCAGAAAGATAATCACCGTTTTCAACCATCTTGATTGCTTCGATATACAAAAGCTCCTTGTTTTCCATAAAAATCTCCTTGTTTCGCTTTTATCGCTAATATTTTACCGCCTGCAATCGGCTTTGTCAACATTATAAAACGAACGACGTCCCAAAAACAGGACGCCGTTGATTTTTTGATTGTTTTTTTGTCAAAGCTCGTGCTATAGGCGTAGAAGTTCTTATAATCCAAGTTTCCTGAACGATATGCAACGAATCAATGTATAAATGCCGAGTTCGGGAGTGTTTTTCAAAAACGCTCCTTTTCTTGTTAATCGAAATCAAAACCACTTTGCAAAAACAAAAAACGTTGACATTTGTCAAAATATGCACTATAATCAATTATCGTATTAACTAGCAATTCGAAAGGAGTATTTTTATGAGAGTATGTCCATCCTGCGGTAACAACAACGCAGACGGCGCAGTCTTCTGCACATATTGCGGTAACGAATTTGCGCCTGAAACAGAAACTCAAAACTTCAACACTGCCGAAACACAAGAAACCACCAAACCCTCAAAAAACGAAAGAATCTCGATTAATCTCCCCAACGGCAACGACTTTGTCTCCAAAGATGAATATGTTGTTGCAGCCTTGACAAATGGTTTTGCCGACAATGTCCTTTCGGGCGAAGGCTTTAAAACCGAAGGCGCGGTAATTACCAACAAAAGATTGTATTACAATCACAGACAAGGTGTTATCAACATCCGCACACAAGAAGAAAAGATTGACATTAAGGATATTACCGGTTCGAAAATAGCAAACTTTAACCCTCTCGGATTGCTTATTCTTTCAATTCTAATTTTGTTGATTGGAATTATCGCAGCTCTTGTAGAGGAGGACGAGGAAATTTTCTTCGCCATGTTACCTGCCGCTTTGGTTTTTTTCGTCGCCTATATTTGCGCAAAGAAATCGCATCTCAGAATCGAATATGCAGGCGGTGCAATATCCTTCTCGGTTAAAAAATACGGAAAAGAAAATATCCGCAAGTTCCAGAAGTGCATCTATGCGGTTAAGGATTCCATCGAAGCAAACAAAAAATAGTTCAATATACAAAACGCCGTGTATCGCAACGCACGGCGTTTTTGTGTTGCGAAATGCAACAGTCAAACAGATGAACACAGCCGTATTTTTATATTTTCCGTTTGAAGGTTTTAGGGAATTTAAGTTCTCCGCAAAACAGTTTTTTGCGGGGCAATAATTAAAGGGGACTTTTTAAAAAGTCCCCTTTAATTATTGCCCCGCAAAAAACTGTTTTGCGGAGAAC
>JAZRUB010000178.1:0-11447 GCA_045652305.1 Eubacteriales bacterium | reverse complement strand
TCTGCAATCATGTAGTCAGCAGCGTCACGCAATGTCAACGAGCCGTCTTGACCGGTAGCCACACGTTCGGTAGTGAGGAAGATGTATGTGCCGTCGGGCTTCTGTCCGAACACGGTTTGACGGTGCTGCATGGTTACGCCGTGGTCACCGATTTCGCTTTGAATACGGGTTTGGTCAACGCCGTTTTTAACAAGCCAACCTACGTTGGTGATTGTGCTGAGTGCGTTTTCCATTGTGGTCTTTGCAGCCTTGTTGGTTTCATTAACCTGAATTTCGATGTCATCGCCTGCTTTAAGGTTGCCGAGTGTTTTAGCAAAATTAGAAGCGGATTTTACGTAAAGTACGAATTTATCAGACTGTACGTTTTCGTCAGTTTCAAACTTGGTAGCGTAAGCATTAGACTTTACTTCAAGGACTTTACCGACAAGTGTTTTACCAACTTTGATATCGGTGCCGTTCATCTTCTGACATACGATTTCGTAACCGGGTTCCTTAGTATCGGTATAAGTACCGCAAGAAGTGTCGTAGTAATAAACAGCATTAGGAGCTTTGTCCTTGTAGTCGGAATAATGTTTGTTGATGGCATAGATAGCGTTGGGAAGTTCCACACCGTTTGCGAACAACTTGAATTCGAGCTTACTCCAAACAGACTTCATGTTACCGTCTTTGTCGAATGCAACAACTTCTCTGTTGTATTCATCAACGTGAGCGCAGGTAAGTTTGCCGTTGGAGATGTTCGCATAGTCAAGACCAGCATTGGCAAGGGTGAAGTAGGAACCGTTTACCATACCGACAACGTCGTAGCCGTATTTTTCGCTGGTTGCTATGTTGTACTGTGTGCTCAAATAACCGCGATTGCCGGCATGAGCCATAAATGTCAACGGAATGTAACCGTCCTTAGGGTTGAATTGCATAGCAACGCCGGAAACGGTATTGCCGTTCTGACCGCTCGTCATGGTGAGGTTTGTGTAAGTAACGCCTGATTCGATGGTGTATGTAGTGCCCTTAGTATAGGACAATTTACCATCAGCACTTGCGATTACGCAAGAGGAAACGAGCATTACAACAACTGCCAACAAAGCGGTTAGTCTTTTTGCGAGTTTCATGATTTTATCTCCTTATGTTTATAAAATTTTCATAGTTTTAACATTATACAACCTTTTTTGTTGAATGTCAACAATAATGCTATTTTTTGTTAAGATTTTTTTGCCAATCGGGTAAAATGCCAAACTCACGTAAGACGGGATAAACTTGAGCGATAGGAAGTCCGATTATATTAAAATAATCGCCCTCTACAGACTCGGCAAAAAGGCAAGCACGTTCCTGAATCCCGTATGCACCTGCCTTGTCCATAGGCTCATTCGTTTCTATGTAAAAGTTGATTTCCTCATCGGAAAGAGCTCGAAACTTCACTTCGGTCGAGCATACACCGCTTTTTTCATCCGTACCGCTTACTACAGCATAGCCCGTCAAAACGCGGTGCGAACTTCCCGAAAGCGATTTTAACATTTCAAATGCCTGTTGTTTATTGTTCGGCTTTCCCAAAACGGTTTCGCCTAGGCACACTACCGTATCTGCACCGAGAACGACCGATTCGTTCGGCAAACGCGAGCTTACTTCCCTTGCCTTTCGAAGTGCATTTATGCGCACAAGTTCTTCAGGCGCAACACCACCGACCAATTCCTCGGCGGAGGAGGTCACAACCTCGTAACTGTACCCTGCCGTGTCCAAAATCTCTTTTCGTCGCGGTGAAGCAGATGCCAAAATCAACTTTTTATCCATTTATTTTCTCTACCTTTCAAAAATAACTTGATATTTCTGTTTCATTATATTATAATACAATTTCAAGAATTGTAAAGACTTAAGAGGTTAAACCATGAAGATTTCAACCGAAAACATCAAAAGAATCGTTGTAAAGGTCGGCACTTCGACACTTACTCATTCATCGGGATATATGAATATTCGAAAAGTATCACGACTTGTAACTTGTCTTGCCGATTTATACAACAGCGGTCTTGAGATTATTCTCGTTTCATCGGGTGCTGTCAGCTGTGGTCTTGCAAAAACCGATTTCGACCGCAAAACACTTACCACAGAACAAAAACAGGCGGCAGCCGCAATCGGTCAATGTCAGCTTATAGATATGTACGCGCGTAACTTTTCCGACCACGGTGTAAACATCGCCCAGCTTCTTCTTACCAGAAGCGTTATCGACGAAAAAGAACTTCGCACCCATGCGAGTACAACCCTCGAACTGCTTTTGAAGCAAGGCGTAATTCCCATCGTAAACGAAAACGACACAATTTCTAACGAACAGATTAAAATAGGAAGTAACGATACTCTTGCCGCAACGGTTGCACGACTTTCGAAAGCCGACCTTTTGATAAATATGTCGGACATCGACGGTCTTTACGACTCCGACCTCAGAATAAATAAAGATGCAAAGTTTATCGAATACGTCCCCGAAGTTACCGACGAAATTTTCGCAATGGGCGCAGGCGCAGGCACTGCTCGCGGTACGGGCGGTATGGCAACCAAGCTTGAAAGTGCGAAATACGTAACCGAACGCGGAATTTCCATGATAATACTTAACGGCGCAGACCCCGAAATTCTTTATAACGTATTCGACGGTGATTTTGTTGGAACATATTTTGCCGCAAAACCCCAATAAAAGCGAAAGAGGATATAACAATGCTTGAAATAATGTGCAACAGTGCAAAAAAAGCATCGGCAATACTCGGCTCGACCGATACCGAAAAGCGCAATTTAGCACTCCAAGCAATGGCGGATGCATTGCGTACACGTTCTGCTGAAATCATTGCCGCCAACGAAAGCGATATAAAAAATGCAAAAAACAACGGAATGAGCGTTTCGATGCTCGACCGCCTTACCCTTACCGATGCTCGCATAAATGCTATCGCTTCGGCAGTAGAAAAGGTAATTGCACTTCCCGACCCGCTTGACAAAAACGAAAAGTATACTCGCCCCAACGGGCTTGAAATAACGAAAAAACGCGTTCCGTTCGGTGTTATCGCCATTATTTACGAGGCGCGCCCTAACGTCACCGCAGACGCGGCTGCACTTTGCGTAAAATCGGGCAATGCAGTCATTCTTCGCGGCGGCAAAGAGGCGATTAACTCCAATATCGCCATTGCCGAAGTGCTTTCGGACGCGGTTGCATCGCTCGGTCTGCCCAAGGAATGTATACAGGTCGTTCGCGATACTTCGCGCGAAACGGCAAACAAGCTTATGAAAGCTAAGGGACTTATCGATTTACTTATTCCGCGCGGAGGAAAATCGCTTATCCGTTCGGTTGTCGAAAATGCAACCGTTCCCGTTATCGAAACCGGCGCAGGCAACTGTCACGTTTATTTTGACGAAACCGCTGACATCGAAACCGCACTTAATATTATCGACAACGCAAAAAGACAGCGCCCCTCGGTATGCAACGCGGCGGAAACACTTTTGGTGCACGAAAGCATCGCTCAAAAGATTTTGCCCTTGGTGCAAAAACGTCTTGATAACGTAGAACTCCGCGGTTGCGAACGCACCCTTAATATAATAAACGTCACACCTGCAACCGAAGATGACTTTTTCACCGAATACAACGACTACATTCTTGCAGTAAAGGTAGTAAGCGACGTAGAAGAAGCGGTGTCGCACATCAACGCACATGGAACGGGACACAGCGAAGCGATTATTACAAATAACCAAGAAAACGCAACCTATTTCTGTAACAACATCGATGCGGCGGCGGTATACGTAAATGCCTCGACAAGATTTACCGACGGCGAAGAATTCGGATTCGGTGCAGAAATCGGCATTTCCACCCAAAAGATGCACGCGCGTGGACCCATGGGATTGCCCGAAATGACAACCTACAAATACGTCATCAACGGCAACGGACAGATTAGATAAAAAACAAAAGAGTTTTCGATGCAATAACGAAAACTCTTTTTTTATAGTCTATTTTTCTTTCATTTTAGTCGCAACCGCACTTAGACGTATACGCTGTTCGATAAAGCGGTCAAACACCAAAAGCCTTGCCGCCACAGATGCAAGTGTGCGAAGCATGGCAAATTTGTGCGAGGGAGAATCGGATATTGCGCGTGTCGGATATTCTTCGGGCATCGCCAAATTCTTAACTTCGTACTCTATCTCGTCACAAAGTATATTGTATCCCTCTCCGATATCGAACATACGTGTCATAACCGTTATCGATTCCGAAATATAAGATAGAGGAAGCATACGTTTGCAAATGCAAATAACAACAAGTTTTGCAAGGTGTTCTCGGTCGTACTTCTTCTTTTTCGGAGGGTGAAGCACACCGTTTTTCACGTAGTTGTTTATCATCGCAGGAGTTATAAGCGCTTCTTCCGAATTATGATTGAATACGGCAAGCTTTTCGCATATAAATGCAATGACTTGGTCTATATATAATTCAAACTGGGGAAACTCCTCCCAACGAGGAACGTGTATATTTTTTATATCGTCGGTTCTTACGTTCATGTCTTTCTCCAAACTTTTATGTTAAAATAATACCACTTATCTCCTTGCTTGTCAATAAAACTACTTGAAACTTTTAAAATAATGTATTAAAAATTCGTCAAATCTGTTGACATGGTTCGGTAAACCATGTATAATGGTTCATGCAACTAAATCACTTTTCATAAGGAGAATATACTTATGCCAAGAAACGTACTTGCACAACGTACACCTAACCTCTCAAAACCCACCAGCATAAAGCATTTGATGCAAATTGCAGTAGACGAAGCTGCGGACAATGTCGCTTATAAATACCGTACAAGCGAAGGAATCCGCGAAGTAACATTTAAACAATTTCAAGAAGAAACTTTTTGGCTTGGCACCGCGCTCAATTCGTTAGGCATGGCAAAAAGCCATATCGGCTGTGCAGCTGAAAACAGCTATAACTGGATTCTCGTTTATCTTACCGCTTTGCAAAGCGAGGGCGTATTCTGTCCGATAGATAAAGAACTTCCCGACTCTGACCTTATCAACGTCGTTCACGGCGGTGATGACGAAATAGTTTTCTGCGACAAAAAGCGTGAAGAAAACTTCAAACGCATCCGCGACCAACTTCCTAACGTTAAATATTTCGTTTGCTTCGACAGAGAAGAAGACGAAGGCGAATTCCTTTCCTTTAACAAGCTTTTCGAAAAGGGCAAAGAGCTTTACGAAAACGGCGACCGTACATACTGCAACATGAAAACCGCAGATATGAAGGCGCTTAAAATGCTCATTTACACCTCGGGCACAACAGGACTTGCAAAGGGCGTTATGCTTTGCGAGCACAACCTCATTTCGCTCGTTTATTACGGACTCAAAATCGCAAGTATCCGCGAAGTAGGTCTTTCGGTACTTCCCTACCACCATTCCTACGAGGCGGTTGCGGGTATTCTCGTTGCACTACACCGTCACGCAACGCTTTGTATCAATGACAGCTTGAAGCGTATCGTTAAAAATCTTGCACTTTACAAGCCGGGTTATATGTACGTTGTTCCTGCACTTATAGAGGTTCTCTACCGCAGAATGAACGCAAGCATCGAGGAAAAAGGCAAAACAAAAACCATTAAAATTGCTATTAAGCTTTCGCGTTTCTTGCGCGCTATAGGTATCGATATTCGTCGTAAACTTTTTGCCGAACTTCATAACGCGCTCGGTGGCAATCTTGTAAAAATCGTATGCGGCGGTGCGCCCCTACGTGCCGAAATTGCAGATTTCTTTGAAGACATCGGTATTATCGTTACAAACGGCTACGGCATCACCGAATGTTCGCCTCTCGTTTCTGTAAACACCGACTTCGAAAACGACCCCAGAACCATTGGTTTCCCCATGGAATGTATTGACGTTCGTATCGACGACCCCAACGAAGATGAAGAAGGCGAAATCTGCGTCAAGGGCGACATCGTTATGCTCGGCTACTATAAAAACGAAGAAGCAACAAAAGAAGTATTCACCGAAGACGGCTATTTCCGTACCGGCGACTACGGCAAGATAAACAAAAAAGGCCAGATACTTATTACAGGTAGAAAAAAGAATATTATTATTCTCGGCAACGGTAAAAACATCTACCCCGAAGAACTCGAAGACTATATCGGCGGTATTCCCTACGTGCTTGAAAACATCGTTTATGCATCACGCGACGAAGTCGGCGCAGAAGCGTCACTTGCGGTTCAATGCGTACTCGACCCCGAAGTTTTGGAAGGCGCAAACATGGAAGAACTCCAAGCGAAACTCAAGCATGACGTTTTCGAAGTTCTTTCTGCACTTCCTACATATAAGCAAATCACAAACGTAATTATTCGCGAAACTCCGTTTGTAAAGACCACCACAAACAAAATCCGCCGTGCAAAAGACGGCAGTCCTATGTAAGTTTTTTTAAAAACAGAATAATAGCGTTTCGGCTTTTTCATGATGTACTCCTTTCTCACTTTCCCCCTAAACAATCACCGAAACGCGAACTGCGAAAACAGATAAAAGCAAGACCACCGAATAAATCGGTGGTCTTGTTTTTTGTTTGTTATTTTACTTTGTACGTACCGAGCACGATACGTTTTACAAGTACGTAGTCGGTTGCATCGACATCGCCGTCAGCATCAATATCTGCAACGACATTTTGTTGTTCGGAAAGCGTGTAGGTCTTCAAAACCGCACGTTTAACGAGAACGTAGTCTGCCGCGTCAACGTCACCGTCGTCATCAACGTCGCCAAGCGTGCCGCTGTTTTCCGTAATGACAATCTTCTTGTAGATACCAAGGTTATGGGCAACGTACTCACCAAGTTCGCCGTCAACTTCTGTAGAAGCTTGGATTGTCGCGCCGCCTGTCACGGTGAGGCCATTGGATGTACGCACAGCGAGATTGTCGGTATGATTAGTCTTTGCAACTACATTACCGCCGTTGACAATAACAGACCCCTCTTGTGCGGAGATGCCGCTATTACCTGTTGCTGTAATATCGCCGCCGTTGATGATAACGTCTGCATATTCGCTGCGAATGCCGTTATAGCCACCCGTGGTGACAATGGTGCCGCCGTTAATGATGACGTCATTGTCAGACCAAATAGCATAACCCCTATCAGTGCTGGTGAGGCTACCGTTGCCTTCGATTACGAGAGGGCCGTTCTTCGAGTAGATTGAATCGGACTCCGACTCTGTCTGAACCAAAGTGTTGACGCCCCTCAACTCGACAGTCAGGCTATTATCTGCATAAATAACTGCATAATACTCGCCGTAATAATAACCGTATCCCTCGTAGCTGTAGTTGTTGAGGGTGAGTACGCCGTCATTATAGTAAGCATATCCACCGGAGGGCTTGGTAGTGGTTGTAGCGGTTGCGCCAACGGCAAGATAATCACCATCGAACATACCAACACCGCCTACGTAAACGTCGGCGGGAGTAATCACAATTTTTTTGTAGGTATTATTGTCTTCCGCCACATATTCGCCCAGAGCGCCGTCTACTGTCTTGGAGGCTTGGATTCGCAGACCATCTGCCACAGTAAAATCGCCCGTATTGTTGTAGATTGCAAAGTAACCGCCGATAGCCGTAACGTTGCCACCATTGATAATAACGTCTATTCTGGCATAAATACCGAACACATTATTCGATTTAGCTGTAACATTGCCGCCGTTGATGATAACGTCTGCATTTCCGCTGTGAATACCGTTATAGCCACCCGTGGTGACAATGGTGCCGCCGTTAATGATGACGTCATTGTCAGCCCAAAGGCCATAACCCGTGTCGGTGTTGGTGAGGCTACCGTTGCCATCGATTGTGAGAGAACCGTGATTCGCATAGATTGAATCGGAATTATCCTTTGTCTGAACCAAAGTGTTGGTACCAATCAAATACACAGTCAAATCTTGATTTGCATAAATAACTGCGTAATACTCGTCGTAATAATAACCGGCTCCCTCGTAGCTGTAGTTGTTGAGGGTGAGTACGCCGTCATTATAGTAAGCATATCCACCGGAAGGCTTGGTGGTCTGGGTTGCGGTTGCGCCAACGGCAAGATAATCACCATCGAACATACCAACACCGCCTACGTAGACGGGAGGAGTCTTGGTAACGGAATACACGACTCGGGATGTAAAGCCCATATCGCGCTCATAAGCCTCGACAAACTCTACTTTATATCCGGGAATTTGGATATCCAGCAATTCTTCTTCAATATGGAGGTTGCCGTCCATGCTATCCAAAGAGAAAGAGGAGTAGTAGGTTTCGCCGACCTGAGGTTCGGTGGTCAATTTATCACTAAAAGTTACGCCACTGTAGGTTTTATAAAGGCAGTCGGAATCCGCTCCGTAGTAAGAATACTTGCCGGACACCATAGTAGGTTCCAGCACATTGCCTTCCGTGGAAACACATTTTAGAGTAGTGAATGTGGGTGCATAGCCACCAAGTGCGCTATCGTATTCCACACCCGAAGCAATGGCTTTCACACCGCCGGTCAATTCGCCGTACATGATAGAGCAAATAACCTGTATGTCGCCATCGGAGGCTTTCTTTGCCGAGAGTACTTTGCCGTTGCTGAATCCGGTATATTGGATGGTGGAATTGGCATTGGTAATATTCTGTTCCATGCCGGAATCCCATATCCACGCATCAAAATAATAGATTTCGCCTAATACCGGTTCAGTTTCCAACTGGACATTAAAATCTTCGTCGATGTACAGCGCGCCGGTGCCGCCGGAGATGCTAACCGTCGTTCCGGAAGCCGTATGAATTTTCGGATTCGTAGTATTCAGGTAGATACCGTTGGATAGCACTTTGTATCCATCACCGGTCCATGTAATGCCGATGATGGTGTCGTCTGCCGCACTTGCCGTCATGACGCCAAACGGAATCAAAGACAACATCATTGCAAGAATAAGTGCTAATGATAAAATTCGTTTTTTCATTTTGTTTCTCCTTTTTGATTTGTTTTTTGTCATACGTTTTTTGTTGCTCCTGAAGTATGACGTTTCAGGATGCAGGGCTTTGCAAAAACAAATTTAACCTTGCTTTAAAGTGACGTGTTCTATTGAAATTGTGAACACTTTGTGATACAATGTTAAAGATATTTTTGGTTGTAACCCCACATAGTACATTTATACGCGTTAATTATATCACATGATTTCGCGTTTGTCCCCATACCAAAAGTATGGGAAAGGGGGTTTTTTGCAAAAAAAGTATAGTTTTTTGCAAAATTTTTTCATCTTTTTCGATATCTTTCGGTTGAGGAGATAAAAATGAAGAAAGTATCTGCAAGTATGTTAATCTTGCTGTTTTTGATATTTAATTTAACAGGATGCAGCTCGGTCGGCGACAAAAACGCCAGTCTGTCGTTAATATACACAGTCGCTGCTTTGCTATCGTTATTGCTTTTGGTTGGTTGCGTTTTTTACGTTCGCAAAAACAGGTTTTGGGTTATCACCCTTTTTGCGTCGGTACTTATAGTAAACGCAGGATATACCTTTTTGTCGGTATCGGATTCTTTGGGAACGGCACTTTGGGCTAACCGAATATCCTATCTCGGTTCGGTATTTCTGCCGTTTTCGATGCTGATGATTATACTTGACCTTACCAACACGCAGTATAAAAAGCTTTTGACGCGGATTCTTTTCGCACTTGCGACGGTTATTTTCCTTATTGCCGCAAGTCCGGGCATTTTGGATATTTACTATAAAGAAGTTTCTTTTGAAATGGTTGACGGTGCTTCTACACTCGTTAAGGTTTACGGGCCGTTGCATCCGTTATATCTTGTTTATCTGCTCGGTTACTTTTCGGCTATGGTTGCGGTCATTATCCACGCACAGTTAAAAAAGACCATTGACACCACGTCGCACGCCGTTATTGTCGCGATTGCGGTATTTGTTAATATCGGAGTTTGGTTTATAGAACAGATGACGAGCATTGATTTTGAAATGCTGTCGATTTCATATATAATCAGCGAGTTATTCCTGCTCGGCGCACACATAGTTATGAACGAAAACCAACGTCTGCGCGAAATCGTCAAGCAGGTCGAGTCGGCAAAGAATTACTCGGACGCAGAAGCCTCTATCCCCGAAATAATGCTCGAAAAGCCGATACAGAGCGAAGAGATTCCCCCAAAACGAATAGAAAGCTTCATGAACGGTCTCAAATCGTTGACACCTACCGAAAAGTCAATCTACGATGCCTACATCGCCAGAGTTACAACAAAGGAAGTTATGGCGAGTCTGAACATCAAGGAATCCACCCTGAAATATCACAACCGAAACCTTTACAACAAGTTGGGAGTTTCAACACGCAAGGAACTTTTGGAGTTACATAAACACATAAAATCGGTAAAATCCAAAATTGATGCCGAATAAATAAAAATGCAGTATAGCGTTTACAGCCATACTGCATTATTTTTTTATTGATGCGACGTTATTTCCCTCTTCCCTGCCGTATATCGCGCAATTCCATTTCCTTACGTATCGTGTTCATGACAGTCTTTTTGTCGGCGCTCCAAAGCGGAGAAACAAGGTACTTCTTCGGTGCATCGCCGGTTATGCGGTGAACGACAACGTCTTCGGGAAGAATTTTAATACATTCGAAAAGTATATCCATATACTCATCAAGCGAAAGCGTGTTGAACAGCCCGTTTTCGTAATCTTTACAAAGGTCGGTTCCGAAAAGCACGTGGAGAAGTTGGAGTTTTATCCCCTTTGTGCCCGATTTTACGGCAAAATCGACCGAAGCGAGAATGTCGTCAACCGTTTCGTTGGGCAGTCCGATTATCACGTGGGTTATAACCTCAATCCCGATACGGTTAAGGTTTTCTACTGCCAATGTGAAAACTTCATTTTTATAACATCTGCGGATATATTCTGCGGTTTTCTCATTTGAACTTTGCAGTCCGAGCTCCACCCAAACAGGCTTTATCTTGTTGACGTCGGAAAGCAAATCCAGCACTTCATCCGAAAGGCAATCGGGGCGTGTTGCGATTGATATTGCAACAATATCATCGCGTTTTGCGGTTTCGCAAAAGACGTTTTCCAAAAACTCTATCGGGGCGTATGTGTTCGTATAACTCTGAAAATATGCGATAAACTTATCGGCTTTCGTCTTTTTTGCGACAAGAGTTTTTGCTTCTTCAATGCGAGAATGAATATCACCCGACGTACTCGCGAAATGCGAACTGCCGTCAAGGCAGAAAACGCAGCCTTTTGTACCGAGTGTGCCGTCGCGGTTCGGACAGGTCAGCCCCAAATCCATCGACAGTTTATAGACCTTCTCCCCGAAGGTCTTTTTTAGGTATTCATTTAACGAATAGTATCTGCCTTCCATACGCTCCTCCGTTTTTTATATTATACACCTACTGTTAAATAAAATCAAGGAACGTGTTTTCATATAAATAAAAATGTCGCAAGTTGAACTTGCGACATTTTTTGTTTTTTGTTTAATTATTCAACGGTA
>JAZRUB010000177.1:0-5852 GCA_045652305.1 Eubacteriales bacterium | reverse complement strand
TGCAATGCTTTCAAGATTTGTTACACATAAAGAACAAACCGAAGTTATTGCAGGCTTAAAAAACGGTACCATAGACGTAGTAGTGGGGACACACCGATTACTTCAAAAAGATATCGCTTTCAAAGATTTAGGCCTTTTGGTTGTTGATGAAGAACAGCGTTTCGGAGTAACTCATAAAGAAAAACTCAAAGAACTTTCAAAAGGCGTTGACGTTTTAACGTTAACAGCAACTCCTATACCGCGTACTCTTAATATGGCATTAAGCGGTATTAGAGATATGTCGGTACTTGAAGAAGCGCCGACCGACCGTTTTCCCGTTCAGACGTTTGTTTTGGAACACGATGATGAGGTTATAAACGAAGCAATACGTCGTGAATTGCGTCGTGGCGGTCAGGTATTCTACCTACACAACTACGTTGACTCCATTTATTCAAAAGCCGCATCGTTGCGTAATGCCTTTCCCGAAGCCAACATAGCGATTGGACACGGAAAAATGGACAAGGAAGAGCTATCTGACGTATGGTCAGATATGGTAGACGGAAACATCGATATTTTGGTATGTACAACGATAATCGAGTCGGGTGTCAACGTACCGAATGCAAATACCTTGATTGTAGAAAATGCCGATAGAATGGGGTTATCACAGCTTCATCAAATCAGAGGTAGGGTAGGACGTTCTACAAGAAAAGCATACGCATATCTGACATTTAGGTCGGGAACTGCTATTAACGAAATTGCCGAAAAACGACTCGCGGCTATACGTGAGTTTACAGAATTTGGTTCAGGTTTCAAAATCGCCATGCGTGACCTTGAAATACGTGGGGCAGGCAATTTATTAGGTGCAGAGCAAAGTGGACATTTAGAGGCAATAGGATACGACCTGTATCTAAAAATTCTTGAGGATGCAATTAACGCCGAAAAGGGTATTGCTCCGAAAGCAGAAAAGAATTGCACGATTGACATTGTGGCCGATGCTTTTATCCCCGAGGATTATATTACGTCGCTTGCGCTAAGAATTGACGTTTATAAAAAGATAGCCGCAGTTTGTAACGAAGACGATTCCGACGATTTGATTGACGAATTGAACGACAGATTCGGTGATATTAAAGAACCGGTTATGAATCTTATAAGAATTTCGCGTTTGAGAAATACCGCTATGGAATTGGACTTCACTTCCATTGAACAAAATCAGCGTGTTTTGAGTTTTTATAACCCGTCAATTAAAATGGAAAACTGTGCTGTTATAGCATCTGAGGAACCATTTAAAGGCGCAGTTATGATTTCACTCGGAGGAAGACCTCATATTTCATATAAATTGCGTGATGGCGAGAAAAATTTGGATATTTGTGAAAAGATTATCGACAGATATTCAAAATTAACAAAAAATTAGGTAGACAAATTCAAAATTATGTTGTATACTGTTATGACATGATTTTGTGAAAGGTTGACGAAAATGAAAATTTACACAAGAATTATTTCGTTTCTTATCGTTGTTCTAATGCTATTTTCGCTTACTGCTTGTGGCGATGGCAATGGCACATCTAATGACGATAGCGAAGTTGTAATGAGTTATGGGGATTATACATTAACCGAAAAGGAATTTATGTATATCATCAGCACGTTTAAAAGCCAGATGGTTTCTTATTATCAAAGCTATCTGAGTAACTACGGCGTTGCATACGATGAAGCCCAGATACTCAATATGCAAATGACCGAGGATAAAACCATCGGTGAATATATCAAAGAAGTTTCTGTTGAATTTGCTCAACAAATGCTCATTTTCGAGCAAATTTCGGCAGATGCAGGTATTACCATAACCGACCAAAGTGATATCGATGAAATTAACAATGCACTTGCGGATATGGAAATTGCATACGGCGGAATCGACCTTTTTGAGATTGAACTTGCGCGTTTAGGCATTACAAAATCAGCAATTGAAAGATATATGAATGCCAACGTGTATTACAGTCTTATTCATGACTATCGCTATGGCGAAAACGGTATAGCTGCTATTCCTGCAGAGCGTGTATATGAAGACTTTATAGAGAACTATTATCATTATGATGGTGCTTTATATGCATACACCGATTATAATTCTAACGAGGCATATACTTTTGAATTTGACGAAGAAGAAATCAAAGCTTTCTTTGATACCGAATTTGTAAAAGTACGTCACATACTTTACAAAACTATCGACTCCAAAAATCAAAAATTAAGCGAAGAAGAAATCGCTAAAAAGAAGGAAAAAGCTGAAACCGCACTCGCAGCTATTCAATCGGGCGAAAAGACACTTGATGACCTCAAATCCGAAACAGAAGACAGCGGGTATGAATACACCTTCACCTACGGCGCTATGGTTAAACCTTTTGAAACCGCTTCCTTTGAAATGGAAATAGGTGACGTAAGATTGGTTGAAACCGAATACGGATTCCATATTATCGAAAAGCTTGAAAAAACCGACGAAGACCTTAACGGAAAACCCGACGAGAACGGAAAAACCAAGGGCGGTTATAAGGCTGCTACAATTGCCGCAATGAGTGCTCAAAAGATTCGCGATGAAGCTTTGGACACATTATCCAAACTTAATAGCGGTGAAATCGATAAGTACCCCGAAGAAACCGATGCAAAAGAATATTATATCTATATGAAACCCAGTTTCATAAAGAAAAATGATTCGAATAACGAAGAATTTATAAAAGTAATTTCCGAAATCGAAGAAAACAAATTCAAAGAAAAGGAATACCCGACAGACGGAACATATATTATCCGCCGTTTGCCGATTTCCAAGGAAAATATCACTGCCGATATTTACAAAACCATCGAAGATGATTTGGCGTTGACTGCTTTTACAGAATACGTTCAGTCGTTCTATGATAAGATTACGGTTAATAACGAATTGCTTGATAAATTTGATATTTTAACCGTTCCGATGTTAGACAGCAATTTATATACAATAGGTTAAGAGGTTTAAAAATGACAATTCAACAGGTTTATGACAATATAATGCGTGACGCTTTGAGTGTATACTCGGCAGAGGGCCTGAAAGATAAACTCGAAAGCGGAAAAACATTAAAAATCAAAATGGGTGCTGACCCCAGCCGTCCCGACCTTCACCTCGGTCACTCGGTTGTACTTCGCAAACTCAAAATGCTTCAGGATTTGGGTCACGAAATCATTTTCGTTATCGGTGACTTTACCGCAATGATAGGCGACCCCTCGGGCAAAAGCAAAACACGAGTTCCTCTTACGTTTGAACAAACCCGTGCAAATGCAGTAAGTTATTACGAACAGGTTATCAAAATCCTCGATAAAGATAAAACCCGTATTGTTTATAACTCAGATTGGCTCGGCAAAATGAGCTTCGAAGATGTTCTTTCTCTTGCAGGCAAATATACTCTTGCACGTATTTTAGAGCGTGATGATTTTGCAAAACGTTATGCAGAAAAACGCCCTATCGGTATGCACGAGCTTTTCTATCCGCTTATGCAGGGTTACGACAGCGTTGCTCTTGAAGCTGATATCGAAGTCGGTGGTAATGACCAAACCTTTAACCTTCTCGTTGGTAGAGAACTCCAAAAGGACTACGGACAAACTTCTCAAGAAGTTATTACATTCCCCTTGCTTCCCGGTCTTGACGGGGTAGAGAAGATGTCTAAATCTCTCGATAATTATATCGGTATAGATGAACCTGCAGAAATTATGTACGAAAAGTGCATGAAGGTTCCCGATAATCTTCTTCTTACATATTTCAATCTTACTACCGACCTTGAAGAAGAAAAATACAAAACACTTTGTGAAACCGATATTCGAAAAGCACATACACTTTACGCAGAAACAATTATTACACTTTATCATGGTGCAGATGCTGTCGCTGCTGCAGCTGCAAGATATGCAAGTGTCGCAGGCGGCGGTGTGCCTGAGGATATCGAAGAACGTGAATTTGACGTTGCAGTAAGACTTGTTGAAGTGCTTAGCAAATCCGGTCTTGCTCCCTCTAATAGTGAGGCTCGTCGTCTTATTCAAGGTGGCGGTGTAAAGGTCGACGGTAAACAAGTTACCGACCCGAATACTACCTTTGATAATGCGGGCGAATATGTTGTCAGCAAGGGCAAAAACAAATTTGTAAAAGCAATAATCAAATAAATTCAACTAAAAAGGGCCTAAGGTTTATTACCATAGGTCCTTTAATATTAGGTCATTAGCTTTTTCATTTTTTCCAAAGCGCTTTTTTCCAATCTGCTTACCTGTGCTTGCGAAATTCCAATTTCGTCAGATACTTCTGTCTGTGTTTTTCCGCGATAGAATCGCATCAATAATATTTTTTTCTCTCGCTCTCCTAAAGTTCCTATTGCATTCTTTATTGCAATGTTGTCCAGCCATATTTCGTCGTTGGAGTTTTCGTCTCTTATCTGGTCGAGAACGTACAAGGAATCGCCATTATCGGTATAAATAGGGTCATATAGCGATATCGGCTCAAGAATTGCATCAAGGGCGCGTGAAACGATTTTCGGGTCTTCGCCTAATTCTTTTGCAATTTCTTCAATAGTAGGCTCTGAAGATTTTTTTGCCGATAAAGCTTCTTTTGCTTTTAACGCCTTATATGCTATATCCCTTAACGAACGCGGAACACGAATAGGATTAAAATCTCGTAAATATCTGCGTAATTCACCGATTATCATCGGCACTGCATATGTCGAAAACTTAACTTCAAGTGTAGGGTCGAAGTTATCAATCGCCTTAATTAAACCGATGCAACCAACCTGAAACAAATCATCCAGATTCTCGCTACGATTTTTAAATGACTGTATAACGCTTAATACCAATCTTAAATTTCCGTTAATTAATTCATCGCGAGCGTGCTTGTCACCTTCGCGAGATTTTTTCATCAACTCTCTCTTTTCATCTTCTGTTAATACCTTTAACTTGGACGTATTTACACCACATATTTCAACTTTGTTATACATTAAAGACCTCCGAAATGGAATCACTAAAATTGTTCCCATTACGAAGGTCTAAAATTCGTTTGAAATTATATATTAAGTTAAATCTGTGTTAATAAATTTATCGATTGATATTGATTGTTTCTATTTCAACAGTTTCGGGTTTCTGTACAGATTTATCGTGTAAGGTCAATAGGAATATTGCCGCACCGACACCTGCAAACATCAAACTGATAATCAATAGTTTCCAAAAGATTGCCGAATAGTCGGTAAATAAATTTGATACATCTGCAGGAATAGTGTTTCTTAAATGAATCAACCAAAAATGCTTGTTTGAAAGTTCCGATACGGGGAAGCCATTCTTTGCGATAAATTCAAAAACTATTCCGAAATACTGACCGATTGCAGTGAAAAGTAAAGCGTTTACCGAAACAACTATATAAGCACAAGCACTTGCTTTTTTGCTGAAAAACTTGTATCCAAAGTAAGCCAACATCGAAACAAGAAAACCTGCAACGCAGAAAATATATCTTACTTCGTTAAGTCCGGATTCGCTAAGAGCAGGGGATAACCAATAATATAGAACGAAATAAATTGCACTGCCTAATAAAGCCATCAACGTCGAGCAAAGTATTGCAAGCTTTATATTGCCATTGTTGGTATTTGCAGAAGCTTCTTCATAGTGATTGCTAACTTCCTCAACTGTTTCAAGTGCACAATGCTCACACATGATATAATTTTCTTTACCACATAAGACTTTTTTGGGTTTTCTCGAACCAAATTTGTTGCCGCATTTTGAACAGTATTCGCTACCTCTTATTTCGTTGTTCGTAAGAAGTTCAATGCATTTGTCAATAAGCATACGAAACAAGGGGATGCTGGCTGTAGAAAATACACGCATTCCGTCTTCAG
>JAZRUB010000176.1:0-2964 GCA_045652305.1 Eubacteriales bacterium | reverse complement strand
ATGGACGTAAAAACACTATCGGCAACCATAGGCCATGTGTCGGCGGCAACCACACTTGATATCTACAGCCACATGACCGACACGATGCAGATGCAGGCGGCGGTGAGCATAGACCGCAAAATCGGCGGTACAAACGCACAGATGCCCGAGGTAAAGCCAACTCCCGCGCCAAGCGCAAACACGCCCGTAAACACACCGTACGATCCCACAGAGCCACATCCAGAGCCCGTCCCGAGAAAGATACGCAAATCGGGAACCGGATGCGTGTACCAGATCAACGACCACCTCTGGGAAGGCAGCTTCTATCCGCGTCTGCCAAACGGGAAGCGTAAAAAGTTCAATGTCTACGCCGAAACCCGTGAGCAATGCGAATCCAAACTCGCCGAAATGATCGCCGAGAAGAAAGCGGAGATTGCGGTGGAAAAGGCAGAATTAAAAGAGGGCGCCGATTAAGGCGCCCTCAACGGTTGGTGGGGAGTAAACAAAGAATAAGAGTTATTCTTCAGAATCTTCAATAACGATTTTTCCGTTGACAACTTTCTTTACAGTTGTTTTACTATATCCGTCTACTTCGTATTTAGGAAAGCTTCCAGATTTGTAAAAAGCTATCATATGATTCATAAGATTATAAAAGTACTCGATGTATTCTTCTTTGAAATTTGGTTTGTGGCGTAGTATTTCCTTTTTGAACTTTTCATATTTTTGCCAACTTCTCGCATTATAGCATATCACGGAACGAACGAAAACATAGAATCTGCTCATATCCAAATGGTGAAAACTATCTGGATTAAGTGTGATCCAAACTATAAAACTTTCTTCTACTGGATTTTTATGATATGTCATATTTTTCCTACCATATTCTCGTTTCTTTGACCTAAGGTTATGTTGAGTGTTATTTGTTTAAATCAAGTGTTATTCCTTGTTCCGAAAGATTGGTTTTTAAGTCATTAATAATAATTTGACGCGCTTCTTCGTCCCATTCTTTCAATTCATTTACAATCCTGTGTTTACCATCACTCTTTGAAATATAATAGTTAGCAAATCTATTGATTAAAAAAGAATACCCGTTTCCAAATAATTGAGTTGTTTGATTCTTTAATGTGATAATATCGTTTGCGGTTTTCATATTTTACTCCTATGATCTTTTGAATAAAAATCGAGTGTTCAAAACTTGAGATTCGTTATGAACACTCGATATGGTCGGAGTGACAGGACTTGAACCTGCGGCCTGATGGTCCCAAACCACCCGCTCTACCAGCTGAGCCACACCCCGTTTTATTCGATTTTTTATTGTTTTTGCGTGGAAGTGGGACAAACTGTGGTCAAACGCAAATTCCACGCGGTTTTGCGTTTTTATTAGGTGCCGAAAATCCGCATTGTTAAAGGCTTTTCGGGAATTCCGTGAAATCACGGCTATAACTGCCCGACACGCTCCCAAAGCAGACGCGCTACCAACTGCGCTACACCCCGTTATGTTACATACCAACTCATATATTCTACATCAAATATAGTAAATTGTCAAGTATATCTTATAAAATTGATTCTAATTCATATTATATAAAATCAAGGCTATCGACCTGCAAGATCGACAGCCTTTTGTTCTACCGCCGAAACCAAAGCGGTTATATACATTAGTCAGCAAGCATTTGCTCTAAATTTGTGCCTTTCACCGCACGCATCAAGAAAAATCCAAGTACTGTACACGAGATTATCTCACCGATAGCTACAGTAAACGCGGTGAAGAAATATGCTACGTCCGGGACGCCTGCCAACTTCAGTGCGAACGGAACGATGATTGCATTTGCAAGAACCGTAGGAACAGATGCAAAATAACGGCATTTCCCTCTTCTCAGTAGATATGCACCATATGCACCGATAAACGTTGCAAGTGAACCGAAGACGATGTCAAATACGTTACCCGTTGTGATAACGTTTGAAATAATGCAACCGATGGTAACTCCGGGGATCGCCGCCCCTGTAAATACCGGAAGTATACACAGCGCCTCGCTGAAACGGCACTGTATCACGCCCGAAGCAAGTCCTAACACGGACGCAAGCCATGTGAGGATAACGTAAAGCGTGGCAATAATACCCGCTTTTGAAATGTAGAGGGTTCTTTTCATTTTCTTTTCTCCTTAGTTTTGTTTTTCGTGAGGATGGTTTCGAACTCACGTTGCTTTTTACAAAGCCTTGTTATTATACCACGGTCTGCAAATTTTGTAAAGTCTTTTCGTGAAATATTTCTTTTTGATACTATTCCCTGCTATATAAGTTCGGACATCAAAAAAGCTGTCGCAAGCTTTTAACCTGCGACAGCTCTGTTGATCTATTGGGATCAAAACAATATACAACCCATTTTCTTGAAATGTGCTGCCTTATCGAGAAGCTCTTGCTCGGAAACTCCTGTAAACTCGGATAGACATTTAAGGCACATGAACTCCTTTGTTCCTCGGTTTACCATTTTTTTCGTGAGCCCGATCTCAACGTTTTTCAGTTCTGCTCCGCACTTTATACAGCAGTTGGATGCCGGAGTTGGAGCTCCCTGGGGTCTGTTATACATTGGTGTCATCTGATCTTCTTAAGGCTACCTCTGAATACCTTCACGCCGTGAGCAGGAACATTGATATAAATACAGTCGTTAACAAGATTCTTATAAATACCGCGGCTCTCTCCAACGTTCTCGCCTGATATAACGTCAACAAGGTCAAATCCGTATCCGTCTCTGGGAGACAGACCGAAATCAGCAAGGTTGATCGCAAAGTACTCACGATCGGAGTCAGCAAGGTTGATACAAGCGATTGCGTAGTCGTCTCCCGCAAGATGCTTGAAGAGGATGGGGTTCTTTTCGTCTCCGTCTCTGGGCTTGATGATAGGAGGTCTTACAGCGGGGTCCTGGTTGATGGCGATGAGAGCCTTATTCTTAAGGAGAGCCGCTGTCTCGGGTGTCATGTTACGGATGTCACA
>JAZRUB010000175.1:0-4671 GCA_045652305.1 Eubacteriales bacterium | reverse complement strand
TTTGCAGACTTTGTCTGCAAACTGAGACCGTCGGTTCGTACTGAATCGACGGTCTTTTTTGTATTTATATAGGTTTTAGCAAAGTGTTTCCATTTCTTCGATAAGTTCGCCGAAGAGTTTAAGCGCATCGTTTATAGGTTTCGGAGAAGACATATCGACACCTGCAATCTTCAAAAGCGAAATGGGGTCGGTGCTCGAACCGCCCGATAAGAACTTCTTATAGTCGTCAACGGCATTCTTGCCTTCGCTTAAAATTCTCGATGCAATGGCAACTGCAGCGGAAAATCCGGTTGCGTACTGGAACACGTAATAGTTATAGAAGAAGTGAGGTATACGTGCCCATTCAAGCGCGATTCCGTCGTCACATACCATATCGGGGCCGAAATAGAGTTTATTAAGCTCATGATACTTTTCGCAAAGTGCGTCTGCTGTCAAGGTCTGTCCGCTTTCGCTCATTTGTCCCATGCAAAGTTCAAATTCCGCAAACATGGTCTGACGGTAAACGGTGCCCTTAAACTGGTCGAGGAAGTGGTTGATAAGATATGCGCGTTCCTTTTTATCCTCGGTTTTTGAAAGGAGGTGACGCATCAAAAGTATCTCGTTACAGGTAGATGCAACCTCGGCAACGAAAATCACGTAATCGCTTGTGCAGACGGGTTGGGTTGCGGTGCTGTAATAACTGTGAAGCGCGTGTCCCATCTCGTGCGCGAGGGTGAACATACTGTCAAGGTTATCGTGATGGTTCAAAAGCACGTACGGGTGCGGACGGCTATTGCCCGAAGAATATGCGCCTCCACGCTTACCTTCGTTTTCATAAACGTCTATCCAACGGTTATTAAAGCCTTCTTTCAGAAGTTCGATATAATCTTCACCCAAAACAGCCAGTGCTTCGAGAACCGTTTTCTTTGCTTCTTCATAAGGGATTTCGGTAGCGGCATCAGCCACAATCGGTGTATAAACGTCATACATGTGGAGTTCGTCTACGCCAAGCAATTTCTTGCGGAGAGCGACGTAGCGATACATTTTATCCATATTATCGTGTACGGCAGAAATTAGGTTATGATACACTTCAACCGGCACTTCGGTGCGGTCGAGAGATGCTTCGATAGTGCTGTTATACTTTCTCGCATCGGCGAAAAATCTTAGTTGTTTGAACTGTGCATCAAGCGTTGCGGCGATAGTGTTCTTGAACTCGCCGAGTCTTGTATAATAGGTTTCGAAAACCTGTTTACGGAATTCAACGTCTTCGCTTTCAAGCATCGGCACGAGTGTACCGCTTGTAAGAGGCAAAACGTTGCCGTCTTTATCGGTAACATCGGGGAATTTCATGTCGGCATTGCGGAGTGTCGAGCCGATATTATCGGGTCCGTCTGCCATTTCGCCTGCAGATGCCAAAAGAAGCTCACATTCGGGGCTAAGCACGTGCGAAGCGCGACGGCGGATTTGATATATGGAACGCTTATAGGTGTCAAGTTCGGGTTCGGCTTTATAAAAACCATCGAGCACGTCGTCGGGGATAGCCATGATTTCGGGAGTTGCGAACGATGCCGCGCCCGAAATTGCAACGTATGTGCTCATCGCCTTACCGCGAAGGTCTTGATAAAAGCTGTTTGCGGTATCTTCGTCACCCTTGCAGTTTGCGTATCCGTAAAGAGGAAGCAAACGGAGTTCGATTTCGTCTTGTAATTTCAAAAATGCAAGTAAATCTGCTGCACTATTGCCGAGTTTGCCTTTAAATTCAACGATTTTTGCAGGTATTTCTTTTAATGCTTCGTATTCTTCAAGCCACTTTTCGTCGCTTTCAAACATATCGCCCAAGTTCCAGGTGTTCTCTATCGGAACTTCGCTTCTTTTAAGTATCTTTTTCGCCATGATTTCCTCCAAAATATTGTTATATTTAATTATTTTTCATCTTTTTTGCGATTTCTGCGCGTTGGCGGCTGATTTCCGCCCACGAGGGGAGCTTATTCACGTACTCGACAAGCGATGCCAAGTGCTTGGGTACGTCTATTTTCTGAGGACAGATTGCCACACAGTTTCCGCAGTTGATGCAAGAAACGGGTTGCTGTTCTATCGGCAAGAACTCGATACGCATAGACGCGTTTGTTACGGGGGCTACGCGCATTTCGTTAAGCAGTTCTATCATAAACGGGATATTTATCTGCTTGGGACAGCCGTCTTTGCAATATCCGCACGCGGTGCACGGGATAGAATCTTTCATCCCCTCGGCAATTTCCAAAAGCGTTGCGACTTCCCTATCATCAAGCGGTTTTTCGGTATTAAAGGTCTTTAAATTATCATTTACCTGTTCCATATTGGACATACCGCTTAGAATCATTTTCACGTTAGGGATTGTTTGCAAGAAGCGGAAGCACCAAGCGGCGACCGACTCATCGGGGCGTAAACTCTTTAGTTTCTTTGCATCGGATTCGTTAAGGTTTGCAAGCTTACCACCGCGGACAGGTTCCATTACCCAAACGGCAACGTCATATTCCGATAAAAGTTCGCACTTTGCTTTTGCGTTTTGCAAGGTCCAGTCGAGGTAGTTAAGCTGTATCTGGCAAAACTCCATATCGCCGTCACAGTAATCGAGAAACTTCTTCATTACCTCAACACCGCCGTGTGTGGAAAAGCCCAAATGCTTGATTCTTCCCAAACGCTTTTGTTCGCGGAAATAATCGAGTATTCCCCACCTTGAATCGGTATAGACGTCATAGGAATTCTCGTAGACGTTATGCAACAAGTAATAATCGAAATACTCTACACCGCATTTTTTAAGCTGGTCCTCGAAAACGGCGGCAGGGTCGTACACGTCGGATACCTGATGACCCGGGTACTTTGTCGCAAGGCGATAGGAGTCACGAGGGTATTCCTTTAACAATTTACCGATGACGATTTCCGATTCGCCGTTATGGTAAGGATAAGCAGTATCAAAATAATTTACGCCGTTATCCATCGACAGACGCACCATTTCCCTTGTGGCAGATTCGTCAATCCTGCCGTCAGCCTTTGTGGGCAGGCGCATTGCGCCAAATCCCAAAAGTGATAGTTTATCATTTTTGAATTCATTATAAATCATAACTATTACCTCTTTATAGGTTATAGGTTAATTTTAGCATATCATTTTCCTTTTTTCAACAGAAATAATAACAAGAATGTAATTATTGACAGTTAACGGCTAATATGATATAATTTACCCAGATTTTCTATGTAAAAAGGTGGATATATGGAAAAAGTGAAACAATCAAAAGTTCTGTATTTAGACATATTACGCGCGTTGGCATGTGTAATCGTCGTCATGTTCCATTCCACTGGAGTCTATGAAGACGACGTTTACACCGTAAACTTTTGGGTGAGTAATATTTTCGAGGCTTTTGCACGTATCGGTGTTCCGTTATTCGTTATGATTTCCGGTGCACTTATGCTTAACGAAGATTATAATTGCACTCCCAAAAAAATATATAAGCACATAATAAAAATGCTCGTGTTTTTTGTGATATGGTCTGCAATTTATTGTGCGAAGTTCCTTATAAACGGTACTCTTAATATTTGGGGTGCTTTAACCGACTTTATAAAAGGTCCTTATCATTTATGGTTCGTTCCTATGATAATCGGTCTTTATCTTATCGTGCCGTTGTTGCGCTTGTGGGTAAAAAAAACAAACAAAAAGTACGTAGAGTATTATTTGATACTTTCCCTCCTTTTCGCTTCGGTCGTACCTAACGCGATTGGACATTTATCCGCTATTTCCGATGCGTTTTCAATATTTAAAGAGCCACTTAGTAATCTTGGAATCAGTTATGTGCTCGGTCACACCGGTTATTTTATACTCGGCTGGTATTTAAGCACTTTCGATATTAAATACAAAAAAACACTATTCCTGCTCGGTGGACTCGGTGTATTTATAACATTTTTTGGAACCGGAATTCTATCCATGATGAGGGGAGAATTCTATACGCTAAGCGGCAATTTCAGAATCGGAGTAATTCTTTACGCTGTCGCTGTATTCGTTTTTATCAAAACTATGTTTTCCTCCAAGAATTACGAAGATAAAAAAGTCTATTCCTTCATTAACACAATTTGCTCATGCAGTCTGGGAATATACGCAATACACGCAGGAATCGTGCCGATTTCAAGACAATACATTAACTTTGATTCGGCTTTACTGCAAATTCCGATCGAGTTCACCGTAACAATTTTGGTTTCGTTTGCGTTAGCTTGGATAATACGCAAAATACCAGTCTTAAAAAAAATCATATAAGGCAAGGCAAAGACACCGTTTTTCTTTTTTTGAGACGGTGTCTTTTATAACGGAAAAGAATAATGTCAAAAAAGTATAAAAATTTCAAAAAAGGGATTGACAACCTTGTTTATATGTGTTATACTACACCTCGCTGGCGTGAGCGAGATGCTGGTGTAGCTCAATGGCAGAGCAACTGATTTGTAATCAGTAGGTTGGGGGTTCGACTCCCTTCACCAGCTCGAATTTTAATTTTATATTATATGGGGGAATTCCCGAGGGGCCAAAGGGGGCAGACTGTAAATCTGTTGTCACTGACTTCGGTGGTTCGAATCCACCTTCCCCCACCAAAGTCAAATTATCCGAACATTGTCATCAATAACGATGCGTTCGGATTTTTTGTTTATCTTGATATTTCAATAATATAAATT
>JAZRUB010000174.1:0-4527 GCA_045652305.1 Eubacteriales bacterium | reverse complement strand
GACTTGGTCTTTTTCAACTAAGTGCGCCTTTCGGCGCGTGAAGTTTGCTTTGCAAGTGAAGTTGTCCTCCGGACAGTGAAGTTTCTGCGGAAGTGAGTGGCGCGCTTAACTTCACTTTGTGCGGCAGCACTAAACTTCATTATGCCGAAGGCATAACTTCACATCGGCACCAGCCGATACTTCACTAAAAAGCCAGAGTTCCACTTCATACGCTAAACTGCCGTAAATATCTTTTTGTAGTCCTTGCACAGAAAAAGACCAAGTCGATGACTTGGTCTTTTTCAACTAAGTGCGCCTTTCGGCGCGTGAAGTTTGCTTTGCAAGTGAAGTTGTCCTCCGGACAGTGAAGTTTCTGCGGAAGTGAGTGGCGCGCTTAACTTCACTTTGTGCGACAGCACTAAACTTCATTATGCCGAAGGCATAACTTCACATCGGCATCAGCCGATACTTCGCTTAAACTGCAAAGGTCATCTGAAACTTTTATCATTAAATCCCAAAACGAAAAATACATGTTGAAAACTGACGATTTATATGTTATTATATTGCCTACAAAACTACTTCTTTGAATTTTATATACCTTGAGGGGTTATGAAAAAGATAATCATTACGGTTTTACATATACTGATATTTTCTATCCTTTTGACATCATGTGTTGAGGCAAAGCGTCCTAACGATTATCCGAGCAGTGACTGGTATTGCGAAGCCGAAAACATGAAATTCTCGGTAAATGCTGACGGGGAAATTGTCGATGCGACAATGGTTGACAACAACGGGGACACAATTTCGGTATCGATTATTTTAACCGACATCACCGAAGGGGCGGTTTCGATAACCAATCCTGACCAAAGTGAAACCTACTTTTACGGCGTTTACACGTTCGTCAACGACATCTTTACGATTTTCGTGACTGACGAGCATCATCCCGATATCCCTCTTACTTCTTCAAGGCTGACCTTTGAGCGTGTATAGGTTTAATTTAACAAAATACAAAATACCGCGTTCATGCGGTATTTTTTTATTTACAGGATTATTTTATTTTGATTTTACTTGAAAAACGAGATAAAATGTTATATAATTGATTTAATATACTGTTTAATCGCACACGAAAGGATTGGGAGATATATGAAAGTCACTTTACAGAATCTTACCAAGGTATTTCCTGCAAAAAATAAAAAGCAGAAAGACGTTATTGCCGTCAACGATTTCGATTTTGTTATCGAAGACGGTTTACTTATCGGTTTGCTCGGACCGTCGGGCTGCGGTAAGTCAACTACGCTTAATCTCCTTTCGGGGTTGCAAAAGCCTACAAGCGGTAAAATTTTCTTTGGTGATGACGACGTGACGAATCTGCCTCCCGAAAACAGAGGGGTGGGTTTGGTTTTCCAAAACTATGCCCTTTATCCTCATCTTACCGTTATGCAGAACATCACGTTCCCTTTGGAAAACCGCAAAGGCAAGGACAAGCTTACAAAGGAAGAAATGCAGTCCATGGCGTTAGAGGTTGCAAAGCTTGTACAGATTGACACGCTTATGGACAGAAAGCCTGCCGAACTTTCGGGTGGTCAGCAACAGCGCGTTGCGATTGCAAGAGCATTGGTTAAGAAGCCAAGGATTTTATTACTTGACGAGCCGTTATCCAACCTTGACGCGAGGTTACGTTTACAGACGAGAGAGGAACTGCGAAGAATCCAGCGTTCTACGGGTGTTACGACGATTTTCGTTACGCACGACCAAGAAGAAGCGATGTCGATTTCCGACCTTATCGTAGTTATGAAAGACGGCATATTACACCAGATGGGCAAACCGCAAGAGGTATACGAAAACCCGATTGATTTGTTTGTTGCAAAATTCTTGGGCACTCCTCCGATAAACGTCTTTGACGGACAGATTAAAGAAAACAAGTTATTTATCGGTGATGAAGCGATACTTGATATTAACGATTCCGATAGAGAGGTTGACGTTGCGATTCGTCCCGAGGGCTTTATTGTCGACAACGACGGTTGCTTTACCTGTGAGCTTAACCGTATTGAAGTTATGGGCAGAGATATCAGCGTTGTGGCAAAGCACGAAAAGTCGCAAAACGTGGATATACGCGCTATAATTGATGCCGAAAACATGGCGTTACTTAACGGAAGTACCGTTAAATTTAACCTTAAACCGAAAAAGGTATATGTTTTCGAGAAGAATACCGGAAAACGCATCTACTTTTAGGAGAAAAGCGATATGAAGAACAACAACATAAAAGGTTGGTTATATCTGCTTCCGGCGATTGCGTTTCTTGGCATTTTTATGGTTTACCCTTTGATTGACGTTCTTATTTATTCGTTTGAAGAGGGATTTAACTTTGCTTCGCAAACCTATTTCGGTGTGGGCGAATATAATTACTCCTACGTTCTGCATGACCCTTACTTTTTATCTGCACTTAAAAACACGTTTATTCTTGTTGCTATTACCGTTCCCCTATCCACATTGTTTTCGCTTCTTATTTCGGTGGGATTGAGTCACATTAAAAAGTTACGCGAAATGTTCCAGACCATATACTTTTTGCCATACGTTACAAACACGTTGGCGGTTGGTTTGGTATTTATGATACTTTTCAAGCAGACTCCCTACACAAACGGTTTGGCGAACACGGTGCTTTCTTGGTTCGGATTCAGTCCTATCGACTTTATCGGCGGACCTTATTGGGCGAAGATGGCGGTTTTGTGCATTTACACGATTTGGGTGGTTATGCCGTTTAAGATTCTTATTTTGACGAGCGCACTTGCGTCGGTTGACGAAACATATTACAATGCCGCAAAGGTTGACGGTACTTCCAAATTCCGTATATTTACCAAAATTACGCTTCCGATGATTTCACCGACGATGTTCTATCTGATTATTACGGGCTTTATCGGTGCTTTCAAGGCTTATTCCGATGCGGTTGCGCTATTCGGAACAGACCTTAATTCCGCAGAAATGAACACTATTGTCGGTTACATCTACGATATGCTTTACGGCGATTCGGGAGGATACCCTTCTTATGCCTCCGCCGCCGCTATAATTCTTTTCGTTATCGTGCTTACGATTACCTGCATAAATTTGATTGTAAGCAAGAAACACGTTCATTATTAACGGGGTGGCTTTTATGGATTACGAAAAAATTGAAAAAGCTGCACGAAACAGAAAAATCGCTCTCAATGCGTTTATCTACACAATACTCGTCATTTGGGCATTATTGGTGTTATTCCCTTTTTACTGGATGGTTTTGACTTCGGTAAAGGGGTACGGCGCGTACAACTCGGAGTGGATTCCGAAGCTCTATACCCTCTCGCCAACGTTCGAAAACTACAATCAGGCGTTCACCGCAGTACCGCTTGGCGGTTATTTTGCGAACACGTTGATTTTTACCCTTGTCACAACCGCGCTTATGCTATTCGTGACGGTTTTGGCGGCATTTGCTTTCGCAAGGCTTGAATTCAAAGGCAAAAACATTGTATTCGTGTTATTCTTGTCTTTGATGATGATTCCTACCGAATTGGTCGTCATTACTAACTACGTAACGATTACCGAATGGGATTTACGAAACACATTCTCGGGTTTAATACTTCCCTCGGTCACGTCGGTATTTTACATTTATTTATTAAAAGAGAACTTCGCACAGATTCCCGACGAGCTTTATTATGCCGCAAAGGTTGACGGCACGTCGGACATGAAGTATCTGCTTAAGGTTATGATTCCGATTTGCAGGCCGACTATCGTTACCGTTACGATTCTTAAAGTGATTGAATGTTGGAACTCTTACGTTTGGCCGAGGCTGGTTGCCGATGATCAGGCATATTTCCTCGTTTCGAACGGTATTCAGGAAATACGTGAAAACGGTTTTGGGCGTGACAACATCCCTGCCATGATGGCTGCGGTGGTTGTTATATCGGTTCCTCTTATCGTGCTGTTCCTTATCTTCCGAAAGAAGATTATGGAGGGCGTTTCGAGAGGAGGTATGAAGGGATGAAAAGGTTTATTGCTTTATCTCTTCTTCTCTGCCTTGTATTTTCGCTTACAGCTTGTCACGGCGACAAGGAAAAAAAAGTATTCGAAATACCGCAGGAGTTTGACACTTCACGCAATTACGAAATTTCGTTTTGGGCGAAGAATGACACGAACATCACTCAGGTAAACATCTACAAAAAAGCTATTGAAGATTTCCAAGCGTTATATCCCAATATAACCGTTAATCTGAGGCTTTACACCGATTACGGCAAGATTTACAACGACGTAATCACGAACATTGCGACAGACACGACTCCCAATGTATGTATCACCTACCCCGACCACATTGCGACATATCTTACGGGCGAAGACACCGTCGTTCCGCTTGACGAGTTATTCGATGACGAAAAATACGGTTTGGGCGGAAGCGAGGTTAGGTTCGATTCTCCCACGAAAGAGGAGATTATTCCGCAATTCCTAAGTGAGTGTGAGTTCAACGGGTATTATTACGCGATAAAGTCGGAGGCCAAGCGGTCTTAGGAAGACAACATTCACACA